>NZ_JAXBVE010000004.1:0-201191 GCF_035181445.1 Photorhabdus africana | reverse complement strand
GTCAAATATTGACGCATCACGGAATTTAGTGCTCCATCGTGCCCAAATCACCGGCGGCTCAGAAGAAACCACCCAGGAAATCGTGAAGATTATGGGGCAGACGGGAATTGCTGCATCTGCGGGAGTGGCTGGAGGGATCAGTAAAGCTGGAGCAAAAGGAGTCAAGGGAAGTGCTGTACCAGTACCTAATCCAGTGACAGCGAATAATGGATTAGTTTATAAATCAAACAGTAAACACACTCTGGGAGGAAATGGAAATAGGCCAAGTGCTGGCCTTGAACCGCAAAATTCTCTCAATTTATTTGAAAAGTCAATACCAACAAAAGATCCTAAAGTTAGATTAGCGATAGACGAAAAAGGTAATATTCATAGATTTTTTAATGAGAGAAAAGATGGTTCAGGTTCATTCCATTGGAGTGGAAGCACTGGTGATGGTAAAAATGCTCTGGGTCATAATGAACTTCGGAAGTTTAACAGTGAAATAAAGCAACTAGGGGGTAAAAAATGATCTACGGACTTCCTTATGAATTTGCTGTTGCTTATGAAGTTTGTGAATCGTCAGAAGATGGCTATTGGCAATATGGAATATTTAATTTTGTCATAGATGACGTTATTGTTCCTGCCATCGGTTCAAACTACACACTTCATATGGCGATAAATCATCTGAAAGACAGCTTAGCGGAGTTTCCATCATGCAAGAAAATTGATACCTCCTTGTTTAGTCAGAACAAAGAAATTATGGAATTTATTGCTCATTCACATAATATTCTTTTGGATACAGATGATGATGATCTAGAGTTGCCAGAAATGGAGCAACAAGGGATAGATTTAACTCCTGTAGAATTTACAGATATTGGATTCTATATTTTTTACTATATTACAAATAATAGCGAGGATGAATTTATCATTTATACCAGTGATAGAGGATTGACTGTTACGATAAAACATTTTGAGAAAAATACCGTCAAAAATGTTATCGAACAACTACCAGAATTTAAAAAAATCTAATGCATATAAGTAAGTTGGAGTAAAAATCCCAGTCGATGTGAACTGTACCCCAAATGTTAGGTAATCATCCGACATTTAAAGGGGGCAGTTCATTACGTCTGGGAAAAGTGGCTTACTAGGCTGAAAAGTCGCGTCGGGGCGTTGTAGGTCGAGCCTCAAACTATACTGGAAAAAACGGGTTGTAACTGACTGAGTGGACAGGGAAAAATCGGAGTCCGGCGGTCAACTTCGCAATGGAATGCGTTGTTACGGATAATAATGCCCTAAGTTTACCCAAAGGGATGGCGGATTACGGTCGGTCAGCATCAAGTCTGGCTACCGCGATGTTAAATGAAGGTAAATCCTCTCAAGAGATTTCAGCGGCATTGTCAAAACATGCCAAAGGCGATCACCCGGAAGGACAAGATCCAGTAAGAGGATTGGTAACGGCATGGGGAGCAGGAATGTCCACGGTAGCAGCACCACTGTTGTTACCATCAGGAGCAACAGTGGGAAGTATTTTTGCTGGGGGTATAATCAGTGACAGCCAATATTAGTAATCAGCTTACAAATGGTTCTGTAAACATTACTGATGCATTGATAGCCACGGGAACGGTAACGCAAGGTAAAGGGTTTTGGTTTACAGAAGTGACGAGTATAACGGGTGCTTATGTTGGGGCAAAACTACAGGATAAAAATCCACTTGCCCCGGTAGTAGGTGCAGCAGTTGGTAATGTTGTAGGTACTGCTGGAGGAAAAATAATCGACGTTGGAAATAAATATTTCCCTATAGTATCGAATAAAACGTCAAGTACTATCGGAGCTATTAGTGGTGCTATAGCCAGTGAAGTTACAGGCAGTAAAGTTGAGGATAAGCTGGATAAATCAGGAGGAGCGAAATGATAACTCATTTTAAGTCATTACTGATTCTTCTGTTATTCTGCACAATTATTATGATTATGGTGGTCTTATCAGGATGCCTGTGTGCTGCGATTTTAGTTTATTTGAAAAACGAAACATTCATCTTTAGTTGGCATGATGATGTTGTTTTTTCAGTAAAAAAAGGGGTAGTAACAGGTATACCGACTGGAATAGGAATTTGGATCTGATCCCGTTTGAAAGGAAATCGTGAGAATTAAGACGCCACCATCTGATCGATGACCGGACCAACTTTGGCTATTGTACAAAGGTTTTTACATTTGTTACGGACAATAATCATCTAAGCGTTGACCAGAATCGTTCAAGAAGTGAGGAACTGGTCAACTGTCAGGGGGATACCAGTTGTCGTTCTGTTGTCAGGGATAAGTATCGCCAAGAGGTAACCTTTTCTACTCAGAACATTGGTATCTTGGTGAAGTAGACAATAGATGCTAATACCTCATCGATGAGAAAGTTATCTTGAAAAACGCTGTTAAAGAGCGAGCTTCTTCTCGGTAATACGTAGTTTAAGGATAAATGAATATGATTGTATATATTCCGTTTATTTTGATGGTCTTGAGTCTGTTGGGGTTTCTTACCCGCTTCATCTATTTTAGCTTGAGCAAAAAAGTTTCACTAAGAAGTGTAAAATCTCCATTGCTCTTTTTTGATTTTTGTTTTTTTAATAAAAACAAACTTGCTAATTTTTCCATGAGGCGGATTCGACTAATAAATGCAATTTTTCATAAGGCTAGATCATTTGACCCCCAATATATTACAGTGGGAGTCAAATAATATTTCCAATTCTTCGTTTATATAATAATACTATGATATTAACGCCTGATTATTAAATACCGGATTAGATTGAATATGGATTCTCTGTAAATGCCGTTCTGATTTGGAAGTAAATCCTTCTCGTCCATGTAACAGAGAGAAATTATCCACAATTACCAAATCGCCTTTTTTCCATGCATGAGCATATAAATGGCGCTTATCATATAATATATTGATAAAATCTTGCTGAAATTCTGCTACTTGATCAGGGCTGATATTATGGTATTCAATAGCATGTTTATTCAGGAATTTTTCTCCATCTACTGCCGGTTCGTTATATCTGATAACGAATCCGTTTCTGTCGGGATGTTCTTCCACTAAAGGAGAGTGTACTTCCCCGCCATAATGAGTGACTTTATTAATGCGATAAGTAATCGATATATTCTTCCACTGTTCTAATTGCTGTTGAGTAGCATTAGCAACAACACGACGGGTATTGACAAAGGTTGTTCTGCCCCCTTGGTCGCTTTCAGGTGCGTGGGCGCAATGGAACATAATAAATTCGGGAATTGTCGGTTTGTACATGCCATCCCAGTGCAACGGCATATAGCTGTTATCAAAAACGTGATCAGTAGCATCTTGGTGTTCACGAACATCTAAAATAGCACCAAACGGCCACATCATTATTTCTCCCCAATTACGGGCATATTCTTCATATTTTTCGTGATCAGATAAATCAGATTTAAAACCACGTAATATAAGCAGATGGTGTTTTCTAGCCAGTTCTTTCAGTTGTTCCACTGATAATGTATCAATATGTTGATCGGAATATTGAGGCGTAATTTTTAAACCAAAAGGGGTTATTTCTTCTGTCTGAAAGCGATTTAATTCTGTCATGCTATTCTCCTTTAAATTACATAGTGACTGGGTTTTCCATGAATATTTACTAATTTTCCGCCCATTATCTGAACTTCTTTGTGTTTCATAAGTATAAATTGCCCATTTACATTGGCTGCGACACCATGCCAAGGGGTTAACCAATCATCCCGGGTTGGCATCATATGAATACCAAATTTAATACTGTCTGCTGGTTGAGGATGAATAGACAGACGTATGGCTTTTGGGAAATGAGTATCTAATAAACTTCCCCATGCCCAACTTCGTTGAATAACTCCGATAGCTCTTTGTTTGGCATCTTTCTGTAGGGCATTGTTTGATCCGGTGTAACCAGGTAATAAGCTGTCTTCATATAAAAAGCGGGTGACTGCACGGTATAATTGTAATCCGTTATTATTTTGCAACAGTTCGTCTTTGATAGATGCCTCTGATCGGGCATAATGTTTTACTAACATCTGTCTCTGTAAATTAAAATCATCACTATGTTCGCAGAGTTCCTTATCGTCATTGAGGTTAAATGTACTTAAATTGATAGCACCCACTTCATGAAGTAATTGTTTAATATCTTCATGGTATTGGCTGATAACTTCATCGCTGACATGAATGAGATCACCGAAAACATGCCCATCAGAGCAAATAATAATGCGAGCACCAGGAGGATAATAAAGCTGGATACGCTGGCAAAGAGAATTAAGAAAAATCAAAGATAAGCGTTCTGCCATATCAGGGGCAGTACCAAGTACTTTATTTATGTTTGGTGATTTGGTTGGGAATGCCGGTAAAATGAATTCGATAGGCTTTTTATTCTTGATAAAGTATTCAATTCTGGGTAATTGTACAGTTTTAACAATCTCTTCTTCTTTAGCTGAATTTTTCACTGGATCAGTAAGGTGTCTGCGATATTGCAACAATTCGCACAGAATCTTCATGGAAATATTATTAAAGGAAATATTCTCGGATGTAATATTGTTAGCGGTGACACTTTGCATAATTATGGTTTCTCGTGCTTGTTGTAAATATAGTTATTGTTTAATTTCTTAAAAATAGATAAATAGAGATTTAGTTAACTGGTATAGACGGAGTGTAAGATAATGCAATTAAAAGATAATATAATATTTAAGAATATCTAATAATCTATTTAATAATAAACAATATGTTTGAATATGATTTATATAATTAGTCAATATATTTGATTGATTGTTACATTAAGGCAAAGTTTGACGCGGTTATTAAAACGCTAAAAATCTGGTACGATCACTTTAATTGAGTGCTAATTAAGGACAAGTGGAGTATGTAAATGGATAAGTCATCTTTTTCTTTTCTAGAATATATTGTTGCTAATTATATGAAATAACTATTGTATAATAAAAAGTTATTGTTACAACAGGAGAGATATTATTCAGATAAAAAATAAATTGTTGTATCAGATCAATAATACAGGCTGTTATTACTATAATAACCATATCTGGTTATTATTTTTCGGAAATTGAGTTTGTCCTTAACCCAATTAAGGTAACCATCCTTATTCCATATGGATTTTTTCAAAGTTGCCCCTTTGTTGGCTGCATTCGCTCACCCCGGTCACATAGTTACCTATGTGACCGGGGATTCACTCCCTTGCCGTCGCGATGTATCTTGAAATCCATTGGGTATATTATGATATGCTTGTTATCTTAGAATAAATATTGATGAATAAATCACAGTACTTCCCCACAGACTGACAATCAATCATAGGGGAAGTGAAAATGACTTAAGAGCAGATCTGATGATGTTCAAAAGTATCAAGTAATTGCTGAATGAATTCCAGGCGTGCCGTTCTTTCGTTCAGGTCAGTGATGAATTTAAGTTTAGCGGGGCCATCCAACCGATAAATTTCAGGTTGTTTTTGTAACAGGCCGATAAGATAAGTCGGATCAACTTTATTTTTCTCACTAAACTCGATGAACCCTCCTTTTTCATGGGCTTCTATTCGTTTAATACCTAATTTCTGAGCTAATAGGCGAATGGCTGCTGATTGTAATAAGTGGCGCCCCGGATCAGGTAATGTGCCGAACCGGTCTATCAATTCAACCTTCAATTCTGCTAATTCTGATGCGTCTTTGGCGCTGGCAATGCGTTTATAAAAAGACAAACGCATATTGACATCAGGAATATAATCATCAGGTAACAAAATAGGCATCCGCAATTCAACGTCAGTTTGACTATTAGTCAAGTCTTCAAGTGAGGGTTTGCGGCCTGCTTTTAGTGCATCGACAGCGCTTTCTAACAGCTCCATGTAGAGAGTGAAGCCAATGGTTGTCATCTGACCACTTTGTTCTTCGCCTAGGAGTTCGCCGGCTCCACGGATTTCAAGATCGTGAGTTGCCAGTGCAAAACCCGCCCCTAAATCTTCAAGGGAGGCAATAGCTTCCAGACGTTTGTGTGCGTCAGTTGTCATTGCTTTCGGATGTGGTGTCAGCAGGTAAGCATAAGCCTGATGGTGAGAACGTCCGACACGCCCCCGCAATTGATGCAGTTGGGCCAGGCCAAAATGGTCAGCTCGCTCAATAATGATGGTATTGGCGCTTGGAATATCGATGCCTGTCTCAATAATTGTGGTACAAATCAGGACATTAAATCGTTGATGATGGAAATCGCTCATCACCCGTTCCAAATCCCGTTCACGCATCTGCCCATGACCAATGGCGATCCGTGCTTCTGGTACTAATTCTTCAAGACGCAGCTTCGCTTTCTCAATATTTTCAACATCATTATAGAGGTAGTAGACTTGACCACCGCGCAAAACTTCACGCAGTATGGCTTCTCGTACCACCAAGCTGTCATATTCGCGCACGAAGGTTTTGACTGCCAGACGACGAGCGGGAGGGGTCGAAATAATTGAGAGATCCCGCATACTGCTCATTGCCATATTGAGTGTTCGTGGAATTGGGGTTGCGGTGAGGGTCAGAATATCGACATCGGCACGCATGGCTTTGATCTGCTCTTTGTGGCGAACACCAAACCGGTGCTCTTCATCAACAATTAACAAACCAAGGTCTTTCCAGCGCAAGTCGCTTTGTAGCAGTTTATGTGTGCCAATAATGATATCGACTTTACCTTCGGCTGCCATTTCAGCGATTTGTTGCTGCTCCTTGGCGCTGCGGAAACGGGATATCATCTCAATACGTACAGGCCAATTAGCAAAACGGTCGCGGAAATTATCAAAATGTTGCTGAGCCAGCAGGGTTGTCGGAACCAGGACCGCCACCTGCTTGTCATTATGGACTGCCAGAAATGCGGAGCGCATTGCAACTTCGGTTTTGCCAAAGCCTACATCACCGCAAATTAAGCGATCCATCGCGACGGGTTGACACATATCATTCAGAACGGCGTTAATTGCCTGTTCCTGATCTGGAGTCGTTTCAAATGGAAAGCTTTGACAGAACAATTGGTATTCTTCCCAATCATGTTTAAACGCAAATCCTGGTTTTACGGCGCGGTGAGCATAAATGTCAAGCAACTCCGCAGCTACATCGCGTACTTTTTCGGCAGCTTTCTGGCGGGCTTTGGTCCATGCCTCTCCACCCAATTTATGTAATGGGGCATTTTCATCAGCACCACCTGCGTAGCGGCTGATCAAATGCAGGGAAGAGACCGGAACATAAAGTTTGTCGTTACCAGCATAGCTTAAGATCAGATATTCAGCTTTGATACCACCTGCTTCCAGCGTAGTTAGCCCCTTGTAACGGCCAACGCCATGTTCCAAATGGACCACTGGCTGACTAGGGCGTAATTCTGCAAGGTTACGGATCAGGGTATCGGTATTAATCGTGCGACGGGTATCTTGACGGCGGCGGACAACACGTTCACCAAGCATGTCACTTTCACAGATCAGAGCCAGTTCATTCTTTGTATCGATAAAACCATGTTCAGCGGCACCAATCATCAAAAAGTGACCTGGCTGTTGTGCTTGATATAATTTGCTGATTTTAATAGGTTTAATCTTTATTCGTGACAATAATTCCTGTAACGTTTCTTTCCGTCCTTCGCTCTCAACAGAGAAAATAACGCGGCCACTGAATTGTTCAAGGAATCGGCGAAGCTTATCCAGCGGCGCTTTATTTTGCGCAACAACGGAGAGATCAGGCAGTAATTGATAATCAAGATTTACGTGACTCGCTTTTTTGCTCAACTCTTCCGCTTTAAGTTGAATGCGGGGCCAGTTTTTTAGCGCTGAGAATAAATTATCCGCCGGAAGCCAAAGTTCTTCTGGTGATAAGAGAGGTCGCATTGGATCAATTTTACGGCTCTCGAAGCGTTGTTGGATGTCTTGCCAAAAACGTTCAGCGGAATGGCTTATTTCTTGACTGATAAGCAAAGTGTTGTCGGGTAGATAATCAAATAATGAAGGCAAGGGTTGGTTAAAAAACAACGGTTGCCAGTATTCTATTCCTGCCGGTAACGTACCTTTACTCACTTGCTGATAAATATGCTCATTGTCACGACGGACTTCAAAACGTTCCCGCCACTGGCTGCGAAACAGTTCAATAGTCTCTTTATCTGTCGGGAATTCATGAGCAGGCAATAGGTTGATTTGTTTAACTTCAGTCAGCGTGCGTTGGCTGTCAACATCGAAAATGCGTAAGCTATCGATTTCATCATCGAAAAAATCAATACGATAGGGATGCTCACTTCCCATTGGGAAAAGATCAAGTAGTGCGCCGCGAGTAGCGAATTCGCCGTGTTCAAGAACTTGTTCGACACTACGATAGCCAGCCTGTTCTAATTCAGTACGGAGTTTATCCCGTGAGAGTCTCTGATCTTTGTGCATGACGAGTGCATGCCCGTTAAGGTACTCATGAGGGCAAACCCGTTGCATTAAGGTATTTATCGGCAGGATTAAAACACCTTTGGTCATCGTCGGCAGACGGTAAAGTGTAGACAGACGGTTGGAAATGATCTCCTGATGAGGAGAAAAACTGTCATACGGCAGTGTTTCCCAATCGGAAAGGAGATCAACGGAGCAGTCGGTAAACTGATGGATTTCATCATGCAGACGTAAGGCGTTTTGCATATCCTTGGTTATCAGTACGACAGGGCCTTGATGGCGTTCGACAATTTCAGCACACTCTACCGCGCAAGCGGCACCAGTAAGTTGGCCTAATTGACGGTTATCACCGCGACGTTCGGGAAGTTCATAACGATATTTTGAGGACATAGGCGTCAATGTGTTCTCTATGATTCAGTCCATTCCCAACAGGCTTTCGACACATAATGGTCTTCGAGTAAACACGCTGGCGGGTTGAGAGAAAATAAAAAAACCACAGAATCTGGATGTTGGTGGTTCCATAAAATATAACTACCCTTTATTATCCCCGAACACTTTGCTTTGGCAACAGGGGCGTAACAGATTTCATGTTTCAATCTGTCTCATTATTTATAGGTTTGCGGTATATGCGTGGTCGGGCGGCTGATAAATTTGGTCGGTTTGTTTCCTGGCTGTCAGCCATTGGCATTACTCTCGGTGTTGCCGCATTAATTACAGTATTGTCCGTGATGAACGGTTTTGAGCGTTCACTGGAAACCAGTATTCTTGGCTTTATGCCACAGGCGGTTGTGACGTCGGTAAACGGCTCGCTAGACCCAAAAGCGCATCCTGCCAGTGAACTTGCGGATCTCAAGCAGGTTGACAGGATGACGCCATTGGTGATGGGGGATGTTGTCTTGCAAAGCGCCAGGAATGTCGGTGTTGGTGTGATGTTGGGTATCGCTTTTGATGAATATGAGCCGCTGATTGAATATTTAACCGGCGCTTATCGTCATCAACTTGAACCCGGTAGCTACAATGCTATTTTGGGCGAAAAACTGGCCGGGGAGCTTGGGGTAAAACGCGGTGATCGCATTCGCCTGATGGTGCCCGGTGCCAGCCAGTTGACACCAATGGGGCGTATTCCTAGTCAGCGTCTATTTACTGTTATTGGCACTTTCGCGTCTAATAGCGAAGTCGATGGCACACAGATTCTGGTTAATCAGCAAGATGCTGCCCGCCTGATGCGCTATCCGCTAGGTCACATTACTGGCTGGCGTCTCTATCTCTCAGAACCATTGGCTGTAGATAGTTTGAGCTTACAAACTATGCCGGAAGGGTTGTTGTGGAAGGATTGGCGCGAACGTAAAGGTGAGTTTTTCCAAGCGGTCAGGATGGAAAAAAATATGATGGGCTTATTGTTAAGCCTGATTATTGCCGTGGCGGCGTTCAATATCATCACTTCGCTTGGTTTACTGGTCATGGAAAAACAGGGAGAAGTGGCGATTTTGCAGACACAGGGACTGGTACGTCGTCAGGTTATGGCGATTTTTATGATCCAGGGAGCCGGAGCCGGGATCATCGGCACTTTACTGGGAACTGGGCTTGGTGTTCTGCTTTCCAGTCAGCTTAATAACTTAATGCCACTGATTGGCTTATTGACCTCAGGTGTTGAGCTGCCTGTTGCCATTGAGCCGCTACAGGTTGCTACAATCGCAATTTCAGCGATGGCGATTGCTCTATTGTCTACGTTATATCCTTCCTGGCGTGCTGCTGCTATTCAACCTGCTGAGGCTTTGCGTTATGAATAATCAACCACTATTGTTGTGTAATAATCTGTGTAAAAAATACCAGGAAGGGCAAGTACTGACCGAAGTGCTGAAAAATGTCACTTTTGCTATCAATCAGAGTGAAATGATGGCGATTGTGGGAAGTTCCGGCTCAGGTAAGAGTACGCTTCTGCATTTGCTTGGTGGATTGGATACACCGACTTCTGGTGAAGTCCTTTTTAAAGGGCGTTCTTTGAATAAAATGTCCTCCAGAGCCAGAGCAGAACTGCGCAATCATGAATTGGGTTTTATTTATCAGTTTCACCATCTGTTGCCAGATTTTAATGCGTTAGAGAATGTCGCTATGCCACTGTTAATTGGTGGTAAAAATCGCAGTCAGGCACAGAAGAAAGCATTCGAAATGTTGGCGGCTGTTGGTTTGGAGAAGCGCGCTCATCACCGTCCATCAGAATTGTCAGGGGGAGAACGCCAGCGTGTGGCAATTGCCAGAGCGTTGGTTAATGAACCTTCTTTAGTTTTAGCGGATGAACCTACCGGTAACCTTGATTTACGTAATGCAGATAGCATCTTTGCATTACTGAGTGAGCTTAACCGGCAGCAAGGTACGGCATTTCTGGTTGTTACCCATGATTTGAATCTCGCCGGCAGATTAAATCGTCAGGTGGAGATGCGTGATGGTTATTTACAGGATGAATTGACCGTGACGGGAGTGTTGTAATGGCGAATTTGCCTCTCTCTTTGGTCACTGCTTTGCGATTTAGTCGCGGGCGTCGCCGTGGCGGTATGGTATCTCTGATTTCTGTGATTTCTACCCTAGGGATTATGCTTGGTGTCGCGGTTCTCATTATTGGTCTAAGTGCCATGAATGGTTTTGAACGAGAATTGAGAAACCGCATCCTTTCTGTTGTTCCTCATGGTGAAATTTATACGGTTCATCAGCCTTTTGGACAGTGGCAGCCTGCATTGGAACGGGTAAAAAACACTATCGGTGTGGTTGCAGCTTCACCTTATATTACTTTCACTGGATTGATGGAAAAAGGTGCCAGCTTGCATGCTGTTCAGGTGAGAGGGGTTGATTTAGCCACTGAATCTCAGGTCAGCTCATTACCACAGTTTGTGCAAGATAATGTTTGGCAAAATTTTCAGGCGGGTCATCAACAGGTCATTCTGGGGCAGGGAGTTGCTAATGCTTTGAAGGTTAAGCAGGGTGATTGGTTGACTGTCATGATCCCGAACAATGATCCCGAAATGAAACTGTTGCAACCAAAACGGATTCGTTTACAGGTTAGCGGGATTTTTCGATTGAGTGGTTTGCTTGATCATAGTTTGGCTTTGGTCCCCTTGGCTGATGCTCAACAATATTTGGATTATGGACAGGGAATCACGGGCATTGCGATCAAGGTTGATGATGTATTTGCCGCTGATCAACGAGTAAGGTCTGCCGGGGAAGCATCACAGGAGTATGTCTATATCAGTAGTTGGATAAGAAATTATGGCTATATGTATCATGATATTCAGATGGTACGTAGCATTATGTATCTGGCGATGATTCTGGTGATTGGCGTGGCATGTTTTAATATCGTTTCTACCCTGATTATGGCGGTAAAAGATAAAAGCAGTGATATTGCTATCCTGCGAACCCTCGGCGCTAAGGATAGGCAAATTAGAGCAGTTTTTCTCTGGTATGGGTTATTGACGGGGATGATGGGCAGTATTGCCGGTGCTGTAGCCGGTGTGTTGGCATCACTGAATCTGACGGCGCTTATTCATGGGTTGGAAAAGCTGATCGGGCATCAATTTCTTTCCGGTGATGTTTACTTTATTGATTTCCTGCCATCTGAGTTGCATGGCATGGATGTTCTGTATGTTCTGGCGACGGCTTTGGTCCTGAGTTTATTAGCCAGTTGGTATCCGGCAAGGCGGGCAAGTAGACTTGATCCGGCACGAATTTTAAGTGGAAAATAATTAATCTATTATTGGCATGAGCTAATCAAAACGTTATGGTGTAACAAACAGAAACCTAAGTAGTATTTAAAAAATCTTGAAGGAAATCAGTATGCGAGTTCGTCGTCGGCTTAGTCGGCTTGGCCGGCTTCGTAAGGTTAAGCGTTTGAGACATCAGAGATTTCGTAGCAGGATTTTTTATAGGGATAGTCGATTGGCGCTTAATATGAAAAAACCTTACATCGTGGTATTGACAGGAGCCGGTATTTCGGCTGAATCGGGTATTCGGACTTTCCGCTCCTCTGAAGGGTTGTGGGAAGAACATCGGGTGGAAGATGTTGCTACACCTGAGGGTTTTCAGAAGGATCCAGAATTGGTGCAGGCATTTTATAATGCTCGGCGTCATCAACTTCAGCAATCAGAAATAAAACCGAACGCAGCGCATTATGCTTTAGCCGCGCTGGAGCATGAGCTTGGCGATCATTTTTTGTTGATTACCCAGAATATCGATAATCTTCATGAGCGGGCGGGCAGCTACCGCACGGTGCATATGCACGGTGAATTGTTCAAAATTCGTTGTTGCCAATCTGGGCAAGTGTTTGAGTGGACAGACGATTTGATGACAGATGAACGTTGCCATTGTTGTCAGTTCCCTTCACCATTGCGCCCACATGTTGTTTGGTTTGGTGAAATGCCTTTGGAGATGGAACAGATCTATTCTGCACTGGCTCAGGCAGATATTTTTATCGCTATCGGCACCTCTGGTCATGTTTATCCTGCGGCTGGATTTGTACATGAAGCTAAACTGTCAGGGGCGCACACGGTAGAGCTGAACTTAGAACCGAGTCAGGTAGAAAGTTTATTTGATGAAAAGCATTATGGACCCGCCAGTAAGATAGTAGATGAGTATGCTCGAAGGTTAATTGATAGCATTAAAGAATTTAAAGCTGATTTGACGCAATAATTATTGTGTTTCTCTTCCTCATAATGGGTAACAAAATCCCTGGGGAAGAGAATAATGGACAGATTACTAGAACGTTTTTTTAAATACATATCTTTTGATACTCAGTCAAAGCCGTCAGCAAAGATGATTCCCAGCAGTCATGGGCAGCTCGAACTCGCCAAAGCGCTGAAACAGGAGTTGATTGAATTAGGTTTTTCCAATGTGGTACAGGATGCTCATGGCTGTGTTATGGCGACATTACCTGCCAATACATCTTGGCCTGTACCTGCTATCGGTTTTATTGCTCACCTTGATACTTCACCTGATTTCTCTGGAAAAAATATAAGTCCACAAATGTTGGAAAATTATCGAGGTGGTGAAATTGCGCTGGGGGCGGGTAATGAAGTGTTATCGCCGGTTATGTTTCCTATCTTGCATAATATGTTGGGGAAAACACTGATTACCACCGATGGTAAAACGTTGCTTGGTGCTGATGATAAAGCGGGTATTGCAGAAATCATTACTGCAATGGTTCGTCTGAAAAATAGCAATATCTTACATGGCGATATTCGGATTGCGTTTACACCTGATGAGGAGATAGGTAAGGGAGCACGCTATTTTGATATTAATTCATTTGATGCTGAGTGGGCATACACCGTAGATGGCGGTGGTGTAGGTGAGCTGGCATTTGAAAATTTCAATGCAGCGGTAGTGACCGTTAAGATTGTCGGTAATAATGTTCACTCTGGTAGTGCTAAGAATGTGATGATTAACGCTTTATCACTGGCGATCCATATCCATCAAGCATTGCCATCGGAAGAGACACCGGAACATACCGATGGATATGAAGGCTTCTATCATTTGCAACGTATTAAAGGTACGGTTGAGTGCGCTGAAATGCACTATATCATTCGTGATTTTGATCGGAATAACTTCGAAGAACGTAAAAAGAAGATGATTAAAATTGCTGAAAAAGCCGGTGAGGGGTTGCATCCTGGTTGTTATATCGAACTGACTATCGATGACAATTATTACAATATGCATGATGAAGTTATCAAATATCCGCATGTTATTGAGATTGCCAAACAAGCAATGCTGGATTGTAATATTGAACCCGTTATTAAACCGATTCGTGGTGGTACTCATGGTGCACAATTGTCGTTTCGTGGTTTACCTTGCCTGAATATATTTATGGGGGGGTATAATTATCATGGCAAACATGAATTTGTTTCGTTGGAAGGAATGGAACAGGCTGTAAGTGTTGTCATGCGTATTGCTGAATTAACTGCACTGTTGTCTAAAAAGTCGGAAATGAGTCAGGCGTTTTGCAGCATTAGCTAAGTCGATAATTTGCTGTGTTGTTTTTCGGTATATGAAATAAATCAATAGGTCTTGTTTTTTTCTTGTGAGTGATAGCAACACCATAATTTATCTGTTATCTGTATTTTCCTTTAATGTGTAAATTCTAAAATTGCCTTTGAATCAGAGGCGCTGATTCAAAGGCAGTGAGTTAATAACTAACTTAGGTGCTAAACAGAGTTAATTATCTTTGATAACTCTATTGAAATTAACCTCTTGAGGTGAGGTATCAATCATTAAAGTACCAGTAACCACTATTGACCAATGCAGTGAGCAGTCTGATAAAACGAACATCATCTATCGCTTCACCAAGCATTTCTGCATTAATTTCATAATGGCAGCAAAGAACATCAGCCGCTTTAATATGAGGTGTATCTATTAATTCACCGTTAACAAAGCATTGATCACCAACTCTGATAACCCGTAATCCGTTAAGGCGGTGGAGATTTTCACCTTGTTTCATTAATTCATAAATTTCATCACTTTCATAAGGCGGCTCTGGTGGCGCAATATCAAGTTCATGCCGTGACTGGGAGATGAATTCACCAAACCATTGCTGGAAAGTGTCAGGCTGTGCCAATAATTCGTTCATCATGGTGTGTAGCGCTGATAGTTCATGCGGCTGGACCAGCGCCGGATTTTCGCGGAAAGTCAGATCGGGATCGCTATAACGATAGCTGCCTAAATCATTAGCCAGCACATAATCGGCGAAGCTACTGAACAGTTCACGGGAATTGGGGGCGCGGAAACCAACTGAATAATTTAGTGAATCTTCGAGGGCATAACCTTCATGAGGAAATCCTGGTGGGATATAGAGAATATCGCCTGGTTCCATCTCTTCGTCAATAACGGCATTAAAGGGATCGACCTGTAATAGATCGGGGTGAGGGCAGCGTTGTTCCATTGGTAGCTTTTCCCCAACGCGCCAGCGACGGCGGCCCATCCCTTGAATGATAAACACATCGTATTGGTCTAGATGCGGACCGACACCACCACCGGGAACGGAGAAGGAGACCATCAGATCATCTATCCGCCAGTCAGATAATACGCGGAATGGTTGCATTAACGCGGCGGAAGGATGGTGCCAGTGATTAACCGCTTGTACCAGCAGTGACCACTCTTTTTCACCTAAATGATCGTAACTTTCGAATGGACCATGAGAGACATCCCAACGGCCATTTTTCTGGCTGACCAGACGGCAGTCAACTTCATTTTCCATAGCCAGCCCCGCGAGTTCATCGGGAGTAAGGGGATCAATGAATTGACGGAAGCCTTGTTTAATCAGTAAAGGCCGTTTTTGCCAATGATTATGCAAAAATGCCTGCCAGTCCAGATTCAACTGATAGTCCATAGTGACATCCTGAGTGTGAAGTGAATTTCAGGGTATTATAGCGAATAGTTAAACTCAGTATCAGACTACACTGGCATATTTAACTAATCATCATCATTAATTTGCTGGCATCGGAATATAACGCAAATTCTGGCACCACCAAGTGGACTGTCACTGATACTGATATCGCCTTTATATTGTTCGATAATTTCAGAAGCAATTGACAATCCAAGCCCTTGACCAGGCTTCAAAGTATCAACACGTTGACCTCGCTGGAAAATCATGTCCCATTTTTCAATTGGCACCCCTGGACCATCGTCATCGACAATAATCATCACTGAATCGTGATCAATCGTCACAGAGATCTCAACAAATTTAAGGCAGTACTTACAGGCGTTTTCCAACACATTACCCATGACTTCCATAAAGTCATTTTTCTCACCAAGCCAGGTGATCTCCGGTGAGACATCTAACGTGAGACTGACACCTTTACGCTGATAGACTTTTGTTAAAGCGCTGCACAGGCTATCGAGTAAAGCAGGAACAGAAGAGACTTTCCGCATAATAGCGCTGTGTTCACTGCGCATACTGGCACGATGCAGATAATAGCCTATTTGCTGAGAAATACGGCCAATTTGCTCAAGCATGATAGGTTCTGCTTGTTGAATAGTCATTTGTTTGCTGTCACGCAAAGAACGGAGAGTTGATTGTAAAACAGCCAGTGGCGTTTTCAAGCTGTGTGTGAGATCAGCCAGTGTTGTTCGGTATTTTGTATAGCGATTGCGTTCATTATTGAGCAACACATTAAGGTTACGAACTAGCCCCCGCAGCTCTGTCGGTGGATTTTCATCCAGTTTTTCCCGTTCACCTTTTTCTAATGAACTGATCTGATGGATAAGCGATTTAATTGGCCGTAAACTCCAGTGTGCTGCCAGCCAAATTAATGGGATAACCAGAATAAGGTTGGCAATCAATACATAACCGAACCATTCCCACACCAGAACCGTTTTTTGTAAATCCTGTGGAATGGTATCGATGACGACAATGGTTAACGCTGGCAAATGAGCTGTCGCACTATATCTGTTGACAGAAACGGAGTGAGTTAGCTCATTATCTTCATTTTCGTCAAGTGAATTAAGTTTACCTAATTGTCCTTGTGTGTTAGCCGAGTTTTTTAGCAAATCCCGGCTGCTTTTTAGGTCAGTATCCAGTTCATATAAACCGTCTTCTTTTAACCATTCACTAGGAATAGAGTTTTCGACTTTTGGGATATGGCGCTGACGCCAGAGGATGGTACCTTTGTTGTTATAAATCAGAACCAGTGATGGGTTATTCAGTGTGAAATTGGGGGGTACTGAAATATCCAACTGATTGTTATTCCACTGAGCAAGGCTGAAAAATAGATTACTCTGACTGCGTAGCAGTGTATAAGCAGTTTTATCAAAACTGACCAAGTAACCGACAATGGCAACAATACCGTAAGACATGGTAAGCGCAAGAATAACCGCAGCAGTTGCCATTAAAAACCGGGTACGGAGTGAGAAAGGCTGCTTGTTGTGCTTAAGCACTTTTTTGCCCATGAAAATTTTACACATCGAAGCGATAGCCTTGGCCCCGGACAGTCACGATAGCTTCATAAGGCCAAATATCTAATATTTTTTTTCTTAGTCGGCCGATTAAGACATCGATGGAGTGACCTTCGCGCAGTTCAGCATCGGGATATAATTGGCGCATTAATGACTCTTTAGTGACAACTTTATCGCTATTACACATCAGTATTTCAATGATTCGGTATTCAAACGCCGTTAGTTTGACGCCCTCCCCGTAAACTGTAAATTCCTTGCGTGACAGATCGATTTTGAAAGGTGGGAATTCAATAATCTGAGAAGCCAGCCCATTATTACGGCGTAAGAGTGCCTGCATACGGGCAATAATTTCCTCAAGATGAAAGGGCTTGGTAACATAATCATCTGCTCCTGCATCAAGAACCGTGACTTTTTCTTGCCAGCTTTCGCGGGCGGTCAAAACAAGAATGGGGAGTTTTTCATCTTTTTGGCGCCAGCGACGGATCAGGCTCAAACCATCTTCTCCGGGCAAACCAAGATCAACAATGGCAATATCGGGTTTGCTCTCGACCAGATAGTAATCGGCTTCTTTGGCGTTTGCAGCGGCATCAACTAGATGACCGGTGTCGCGAAGCTGTACCGTTAAATGGTGACGCAGTAACATGTTGTCTTCAACGATCAATATCCGCATGGAATAATCCCTCTCAACTCCAGCAAGCAGTTATAATAATCAATTCATTCGGACTATTATATAGACAAAGCTGCTGGTAAAAAATTCAATGTCATGGTTCTGGCTGAATATGTTAGATATATGGATCTGTAACAGCAAGATGTTAGGTGGAAATAGATTAAGGTATGTTTGGGATTGGTTTATATAAGGATATACCGTTATCTTTCAAGTTGCCTCTTTGTTGGCTGCACTCGCTCACCCCGGTCACATAGTTTGCTATGCTCCCGGGGATTCACTCCCTTGCCGCCGCGATGCATCTTGAAATCCATAGGGTATAGCAACAGACGGATGTTTTATCCGTCTGTTGAATATCAACTACTTTAATTCATCAACCAGTGTAATTGCTCGGCCAATATAATTTGCCGGCGTCATGGCTTTCAGGCGTGTTTTCTCTTCTTCCGGTAAATCCAGTCCATCGATAAAGGTTTTCATCCCTTCACCGTTGACGCGTTTACCGCGGGTAAGTTCTTTGAGTTTTTCATAAGGCTTTTCGATACCATAGCGACGCATCACTGTCTGGATAGGTTCAGCAAGCACTTCCCAGTTTTGATCTAGCTCATCCAGCAGGTGCTGCTCATTGACTTCTAACTTATTTATGCCTTTCATCGTAGATTGATAAGCGATCAGAGCATATCCCAGGCCAACACCAAGATTACGTAATACGGTTGAATCAGTCAGATCTCGTTGCCAACGGGAAATCGGTAACTTGCTTGCCAGATGACCAAATACCGCATTTGCCAGCCCCAAATTGCCTTCCGAGTTTTCAAAATCAATTGGATTGACTTTGTGTGGCATAGTGGAAGAACCGATTTCACCGGCAACCGTTTTCTGTTTGAAATGGTTAAGTGCGATGTAACCCCAAATGTCACGGTCAAAATCGATCAGAATTGTGTTGAAACGGGCGATGGTATCGAACAATTCGGCAATATAATCATGGGGTTCGATTTGAGTGGTGTATGGATTCCATTTGATGCCGAGTGAAGTCACAAAAGTTTCACTAAACTGATGCCAATCAACCTGTGGGTAGGCGGCTATATGGGCATTATAGTTACCCACGGCACCATTAATTTTGCCGAGTATTTCGACTTGTTCCAGTTGGCGATATTGGCGTTCCATCCGGTGAGCAACGTTGGCAAATTCTTTGCCAACTGTGGAAGGGGTGGCCGGTTGGCCGTGAGTGCGAGATAACAGTGGTAAATCTCGATATTCACTCGCCATTTTTTTGATGGTATCAATTATCTGGCGCCATTGGGGTAACAGTACTTCTTCACGAGCGGTTTGTAGCATCAGCGCATAAGCTAGATTGTTAATATCTTCAGAAGTACAGGCAAAGTGAATAAACTCAGAAACTTGATGTAGTGCAGGAATATGTGCAACTTTTTCTTTCAGAAAATATTCCACCGCTTTGACATCGTGGTTAGTGGTGCGTTCGATAATTTTAATACGCATTGCATCCTGTTCATCGAAATTTGCGATAATTTCATTCAGGTAAGCGTTTGCGTCTGTATCAAAAGCGGGAACTTCTTTAATTTCAGCACATTCTGCCAGTTTTTGCAGCCAATGTACTTCAACCTGCACGCGGAATTTCAGTAAGCCAAACTCACTAAAAATGGTACGTAATGCGCTGACTTTATCGCCGTAACGGCCATCGATCGGAGAAACAGCGGTCAGTGAGGACAATTCCATTGGTAGCAACTCCCGGATTTTATTTAACAATGAGAAAGAATATTTTTCGCCTGTTGGATCAGGCGTTGACGAGAAAACATTAATTGCAAGCGACCGCCGCCAACTTGTTGCCATAAGACAGCACAACGGACGCCTGCCAGTAGAATAGCCCGGACTTTCGCTTGTACAAGTGGATTGCGTAGAACATCAGGGGAACCTGTCACTTGGATACGTGGACCTATTGGGCTGATAACGTCGACATAAATACCGGCCAACGAGTTGAACATCCCTTCTGACATGGGTTCAAAATGTGCTTGCTGGCGTTCTAACAAGCTGATGCGATTACCTAATGCATCGAAAGCGGCCTGATTTTTATTTAGTCGGCGCTCCAGTGCGATTAGACTCAAAATATAGCGGGTGAGATCGGCAGAAATACCATTGCTAGAGTTATTAAACATCCCTAGCATTGCGTTTAGCCCAATGCGCAGATTGCGTTCATGATTGCCGAACACATCTAAAACAGATGTCGGATTAGTGTTCAGGATGCTATTAACCATAGTGGCAACCGCATCGGTATCACACTGGTTTTCATGAGCAAGTTGCTGTACCAAGCGACCTGACTGGCAAATTCCCGCCAATGCTAGTGTGATATTGTAATAATTCTTTGCCACAATTACTCCTGCAAACGTTGTTCAATCACGCCGCCGCCAAGACAAACTTCACCCTGATAAAAGACGGCTGATTGGCCGGGGGTGACTGCGGCGACAGGGTTAGCAAAACGGACTTCTATTTTATCTTCGTTTATGGGGGTGACAGTGCAAGGAATATCTTGCTGACGATAACGTGTTTTGACGACGCAATGGATTTTTTCAGTTAATGTCTGTCTGTCAACCCAGTGAAGTTGCTGAGCAATAAGGCCGGTAGACATTAAACGGGGGTGTTCATGCCCCTGTGCCACGATCAGGATGTTGTTCTGAACGTCTTTATCTATGACATACCACGGCTCTTCGCTGCCTTCTTTCGTTCCACCGATGCCTAAACCTTTACGCTGGCCCAGCGTGTGGTACATCAGCCCCTGATGTTCCCCAAGGGATTCTCCATCTACTGTCATAATCGGGCCAGGTTTGGCGGGTAAATAACGGCCAAGGAAGTCACGGAATTTGCGCTCACCAATAAAACAGATACCGGTGGAATCCTTTTTCTTTGCTGTCACCAGACCGATTTTTTCGGCGATACAACGAACCTCCGGTTTTTCCAGTTCACCGATAGGAAATAGGCTTTGAGCAATTTGCTGGTGGCTCAGGGTGTATAAGAAATAGCTTTGGTCTTTATTGTTATCCAGCCCACGCAATAATTGGCTTTTACCGTTAATATCTTTGCGACGGACATAATGACCTGTTGCGATGTAATCTGCGCCTAAATCCTCAGCAGCGAATTCCAGAAATGCCTTAAACTTAATTTCTTTGTTGCATAGAATATCTGGGTTAGGCGTTCTGCCCGCTCGATATTCAGAAAGAAAATGCTCGAAAACATTGTCCCAATATTCGGCAGCAAAATTGACGGTATGAAGTTCGATGTCCAACTTATCGCAAACGGATTGGGCATCAGCCAGATCCGTCGAGGCTGAACAGTACTCTTCATCATCGTCCTCTTCCCAATTCTTCATGAACAAGCCAGCCACTTGATAGCCTTGCTGTTGTAGCAAATAGGCGGAAACGGAGGAATCTACACCGCCGGACATGCCGACAATGACTTTTTTCTGGCTGTTATCTGACATGGGAATCTCACTGGAGAAGAAAACAAGCGCCGTACTTTAACACGTTGCAAATCGGGGTGCATCAAACGTATCACTGTTTTGTCATTAAATAAACGGAGAAACATAACTATTCAGTAGGGTGAGAGGATGTTTTTCGTTTTGCAGGTAACAGCGAATACTTTCTGCGACGAGTGGAGAACGAAGACAGTGGCTACTGAATATTTGTTCTGCTGTAACCCAATGGCAACAATCAATATCACGGTCTTGTGGATTGGCTACGGTTTGTTGTTCCATTTCAACCAGAAACAGAAAACGGATAAAGGGTGTGCCGTCTGGTGCAACCCACTGATGAACTTTCAGCAGTGCTTGCGGCTTAGCCTGAATACCGGCTTCTTCCCATAATTCGCGTTCCGCCGCTTGTAACAATGTTTCACCAGCCTCAAGATGACCGGCGGGTTGATTCCATAAGGCTTTGCCATTAATTGTCTCTTCAACGACCAGAAATTTATTTTGGGCATGGACAACACAGGCAACTGTGATGTGGGGGCTAAACAAAATTGATCTCCTTCCATTCACCGGGTTTCATCTTGCCTAATGGTAAGTTTCCTATACTAAAACGAATCAGCCGAAGTGTAGGAAAACCGATATGTGCGGTCATTCTGCGCACTTGACGATTTCGGCCTTCATAAAGTGTTATTTTTAACCAGCTTACCGGAATATTTTTACGTTCACGAATCGGTGGATGGCGACTCCAGAGCCATGTCGGTTCATGAACTAACTCGACACCTGCGGGTAGGGTAGGCCCATCTTTTAATATGATGCCATTGCGTAACTTATCGAGAGAGATTTCATCTGGAACGCCTTCAACTTGCACATAATAAACTTTGGCTGTTTTTTTATTCGGTTGGGTTAGCTGTGCTTGAAGTTTTCCGTCATTTGTCAGAATTAATAATCCTTCACTGTCACGATCTAAACGCCCGGCGGCATACACATTAGGGAACGGGATAAAATCCTTTAACGTTGTTCTGCCCATTTCATCCGTGAATTGGGGTAAAACATCATAAGGTTTGTTAAATATCAACACTCGACGAGGTTCTGTTGGTTTTTTGACAGAGTGCGATATTTTTCTTTGGCTGAATCGGTTAAGTTTGTGTTTTTTAATAACGAAATTTGTCATCATAGATCACTGAATAAAATGGGAGGGGTATTATACATTAGTCTGCTATCAATTGGCGTTCGCAGAATATTCAAGTAGTATTGACAGGTCCCTTACAAAAAATTAACAAGGTATTACGCTTACTTGAAAGGAGAGGTTAATGGAAAGCAAAGTAGTTATTCCGGCGGAAGGTAAAAAAATAACAGTCGACGCTAAAGGTAAACTGGTTGTTCCGAATAACCCGGTCATCCCTTATATCGAAGGGGATGGGATTGGTGTCGATGTTACCCCTGCAATGTTGAAAGTTGTTGATGCAGCGGTTCAGAAAGCCTATCAGGGTGAGCGTAAAATTTCCTGGATGGAAATCTACACCGGTGAAAAATCGACTCATGTATACGGTAAAGATGTTTGGTTGCCGGATGAAACGTTGGATCTGATCCGTGAATATCGCGTCGCCATTAAAGGTCCTCTGACGACGCCGGTTGGTGGTGGTATTCGTTCTCTGAACGTAGCATTGCGCCAGCAATTAGATCTGTATGTTTGCCTTCGTCCTGTTCGTTATTACCAGGGAACGCCAAGCCCGGTCAAACAACCTGAATTGACCGATATGGTTATTTTCCGTGAAAACGCGGAAGATATTTACGCCGGTATTGAATGGAAAGCGGGGTCTGTTGAAGCGGATAAAGTGATCAAATTCCTGCAAGAAGAGATGGGCGTGAGTAAAATCCGTTTCCCACAGCAATGTGGTATCGGTGTGAAACCCTGTTCTGAAGAGGGCACTAAACGCTTAGTTCGTGCTGCCATCGAATACGCAATTGATAATGACCGTGAATCTGTCACTCTGGTTCACAAAGGCAACATTATGAAGTTCACCGAAGGTGCTTTCAAAGACTGGGGTTATCAGCTTGCTCGTGAAGAGTTCGGCGGTGAACTGTTGGATGGTGGTCCTTGGGTAAAAATTAAGAATCCGAAAAACGGTAAAGAGATCATTGTCAAAGATGTCATCGCAGATGCGTTTTTACAACAGATTCTGCTGCGTCCTGCCGAATATGATGTTATTGCCTGTATGAACCTGAATGGTGACTATATTTCTGATGCACTGGCTGCTCAGGTTGGTGGTATCGGTATTGCTCCGGGAGCAAATATCGGTGATGAATGTGCTCTGTTTGAAGCGACTCATGGTACAGCACCTAAATATGCCGGTCAGGATAAGGTGAATCCAGGTTCTGTGATTCTTTCCGCTGAAATGATGCTGCGTCACATGGGGTGGACAGAAGCCGCAGATCTGATCGTGAAAGGTATGGAAGGCGCGATTGCGGCGAAGACCGTGACTTATGATTTCGAACGTCTGATGGAAGGCGCTAAGCTGCTGAAATGCAGTGAATTTGGTGACGCGATTATTCAGCATATGTAATCTGTCATCTTGCGAAAACTTCACGGTAGCGAATGCTTCCGTGAGGTTTTCTAAATTTTGCCAGTGAGTGTATACTGAAAGTAATATTCGTTTTGTCTAATAGAGAGAGGGAGTAAAAAATGAGTGGCTCAGATGATAAAAAAATAGAGTTTAATACGAGCGATGTACTGAATGCTCTCTTACACCGAGGGCAGAATATGCAACATCTTGCAACTCAGGAAAGTGTTGATAATCTGCGCCGTGAGACCGAGGTTAACTTCGAATCTATAGATAAACGTTTCGATGTTATGGATAAACGTTTTGAATCTATAGATAAACGTTTTGATAAACTTGAAGGTAAATTTGATCGACTTCAATGGTTTATTGTTGCGGCGGCTCTGGCATTGCTATTCAAAGAGTATATTTTTAAGGCGGCGGCTGTTATCCAGTAACTTGCAGTAAGGTTGCAAGTGCAAGTTACTGTCAGCTCATCCTTGCATTTGCTATTTTCTCCTCTTTTTCATTGCTTTTTGGCTACGGTATCTCCCAGTTCGCACTGAAACGGTCTGAACTGTGTTGAATTTCTTTGCTCTAATAACCCATTATTATGAAGCCATATTCATGAATCATTCATGTTAATACACCGAAATTTGATTGATAACAATGTGTCGTTTTTGCCCTTTTTCTAATGAATGTTAGTAGAAACAGATCCGACATTCCGCACCCAATTCAGGAATAAAAAGACTCATACAATTGACCCAATATTTTCAACAGGTCACTTTGGTACGGTTGTATACCCGTTACCCGCCGATGCTCTTGAAATTCGAAGGTATTAATCCCTTCAAAGGTTAAAAATACCCAACGGGTGGTGGGCGATTGTGTCTGCCGGTTTTTTCAGATACAGGGAAGAGGTCAGGAACTCCGGCTTTTCAGAAACCGGAAGCCCCGCTCAACCTTTTGCTGGGCTTTGTAATTGGCCAGCAAAGTTTCCATATCAGGGGCTTCCTCGTCCATGTCGTTGGTGGCGAGAATAAACATCCCCACCTGGAGTCTGGCATCGGCGGCTTTATCCAGCTGGCTGTAAGCCCGGCCCGATAGCTGATAATGAATCTGAGAGCGTTTATCTTTCGCCGGACGTCCACGCCCCTGATAAGTCACGATTTCCTTCGCCTCGGAGCGTCAACAGCGAGAAACTGGCAGACGGATTCAAAATCACGCAGGGCATGTAACGCATCTTCCTTGCAGGCAAACGCTTTTTTGCACAATTTTTCAAACAATTTCAGCTCTTTTTCCGTTAATTTCAGGGGGGTTTTTGCGAAAGCCTGTGCTTCACGTTGCGCGGCAGCCGTACTGCTGAGCAGTAACCAGCGTTGCGGGACCCCGCCATAATGGGATTCAATCCAGCATCCCGCGTAACCTTCGGTAAAAGGCTGTAGCTGGCGGGTATTCACGTTCCGCAGCGGCTGTTTAGCTTCCTTAACCGTTAACGGCACGCGGGTAATAATGCGTTGTTTTTGTTGATGGAGAGAAGATATTGCCGCTTCACTATACAGCGCGGCATCCGCGACAAAATAGCAGCTGTTTTGCGCCGCTTTCAGACAACTAATAGGGTGTTTTGTGACTGCCGTGAACGCTTTGGCATCGTTGGTATTCCCACTCATCTCCTGCATGTAAACCGGTATCCCCGCCTGATTTTCACAAATCAGCTCAAGGATAACCTGATTGAGGTCGGGGCGGTGGTCACGACTGTAACCCCGCACCAGTTCAATGCGCTGAGTATCCTCATCGGACGATGACTTGTACTCCCCATCCACGTGGAAACTCGTGATATCAAGATGCACAGAATCCGATTTTATTCCTAATTTATCAATAACCTGCTCAGCAAGCACCTGATAAACCTCCGATACGCCAGCCTCATATAAAGCATCCAGTGTACGGCCGGGGACATCGTCATTGAGGTGCTCTGCGTCAATACCGGGGGACCCATCAAGCGTTCAATAGGCTTATGCCTGAAAAACCCGGAAAACATATGGAGTGTCCGGCTGTGAAATCCCAGCCCGTTGAGGATCATTGCAAGAAACGCCTCGCCGTGAGAAACAGTATGCTCTGCGTATTTTGGGATAATGGCATCAATCATACGGGGTAATCCGGCTTCATTGCAGAAAGCGGCGATAAGCCCCAGGTGCTCAAGACGTTTAATGACAGGCTCAGGTATGGACATAGTGACTTTCCGGCAAATAAAAGTAATCGATCAAAATGCGCGATCGCCGTCAATCTCATTGGCGCTCCAAAGATATAAAGCGTGCGTAAGATCACACTATTTTTAAATCAGGAATGAGGTGCGGAATGACGGGTATATGCTTAGGCTTGACTCCCCGTTAACAGAAGAACTTGTACGGTTCAAAGAACGGGTTGGAAATTTGTACCACAATGTTTATTGATCTTGGTAGGGGGAAAAGGGCTTTAAAACTCTGCTAGGACTTAAAAGTGCAATTCGCAATCTTCTAAATTTGTAGAGAATTGCGAATTTTTGACAAATATTTGGCTATTCTTTTCCAATAATCCGATGAGCGTTTTCATGCCAACCAAAGTAGGGGACTTAAGATTCCTATCTTGAGAAGGAATTGGATGATTAGCTTGGTTTGATGAACGATAAATAGATACACCCGTTATCTTTCAAGCTGCCTCTGTGTTGGTTGCACTCACTCCAGTCACATCGTTATCTATGCTTCCAGGGATTCGCTCCTTTGCCGTCTCGATGCATCTTGAAATCTATAGGGTATATGAGAAGTTAAAACTGGATAGTTAATTTAATAGCGTGTAAAAATCTTTATTGTTGGTGTATCTAGGCAAAAACCGCTAACGGGAGTTTGTTCTCCCGCTGGTTTTATAACTGTAAATAAAGTACTTACTGTATAATATTTTAAATGTTATTATTTAGTTATTGTTTTTCCTTATTAAGAATTTTTTCATACTCCTCCCAAACGACAGATAATGGTGAACTTAAGCAACAAATGGATATTGAACCTCCTGATGGAGGGTGATATTCATATTTAGATCTCCCACGATAGACTCTTATAGGTAAATTGTTATCAGTGGGATTCTTCCTTTTTCTTCTTAACATCATTCATAACCTCAACGTATATTGTTTAAATTATGCATTTAGAATAAAAGTGAGATATTTATACAATATTAACTTCATAAACATATTTTTTTTGTAAAAGATAACAAATGAAAATATTAGCAGTAGATAATAAAAGATCCAGTTTTATGTTGCATATGAGAGAATTTTTTTCATATTTTTCACATAATAGTTTTTTTTGAAATGATATTTTAATGAAATTAAAACATAATGTTAATATAATGTAAAGTAAAAATTGGTTTTAACTAGGCATATACCCAATGGATCTCAAGATGCATCGCGACGGCAAGGGAGAGAATCCCCGGGAGCATAGCAAACTATGTGACCGGGGTGAGTGAGCGCAGCCAACAAAGAGGCAACTTGAAGGATAACGGGTATAGTTGGGTTAAGCTGTCTCTAACTGACCATCACGGTAAATTGTCAAAGTAAAGCTTTGCGTTTTTGTGATTTATCCAAGACATCTGTGCTCATGGTGTTCGGTCTTAGGGAAATTTAAAGTGGTAATATCATTGTAATGATTTTGGTTTGCAGTGTACCTGATTTTACTTAGAATTCTGTTGCTCATTCAGAAAATTTTCTACAAATTTTGTTAAAGGTTTGGTCTATCTGGCAGGTAATCAAAGTACTGCTCGATCTTTTATAAAAAAGGATCTTATTATCTCGGCTTTATTGTTATTTTAATCCACTTGTGGAGATATTAGACAATCATCTTATAGAGAATAGAATAATGGGAACGATTAGATATATGTTTGAATATATTCAGAGAATATACCCAATGGATTTTAAGATGCATCGCGGCGGCAAGGGAGCGAATCCCTGGGAGCATAGATAACTATGTGACCGGGGTGAGTGAGTGCAGCCAACAAAGAAGCAACTTGAAAGATGACGGATATAGATAAATAGGCAGAAATGTATTCGTTATAATCAAATAAATAAGCGGGGAACATTCGTTAAAAACTTTTTAATGCTAATGATAACTTAACACAAATAGCTGAGGGGAAAATATCATTTGTTCTTGTGATTGAGGAAGCCTACAAATAAATGTCAGATATAGGTTGAGATGTTTATTAGTTTTTTGAATGTTATGTTATTTATTGGGATGATATTTCCTACATTGAGTATATGTGTTGGCATTTCATTGTGATTCGATAAGTGAATTTTTTTATCTTTTTGATTTCTAACGTCTTATGTGATAAGTGTCACTATGCAAAATTTTCTAAATTAATGAGGATTTTTTTGTTAAAGCTGATAATCTGCTCACAAAATTAATCACAATATCTTATTTTTGAATTTTTTTTCTTGATATTAATGGGTTGTTGATTTAATTAACAAGCGGCTCATTGGTAGAACTTCTTTTACTTGTGTAAGAGCTAGAGTAACGGGTTTCATATATGTAGCTTGTTGTAAGTCACAGCCGTTGTGAATCACTGATAGGAGGCATAGCCAAAAGTGTATGAAGTGACTGACGGGCAATAGCCGATTGAATGACATATCTATTAACTATCAGTCAAAAACAGTACACCAAACATTCATTTAATCTGATGGATAATGTAAAAAGGTCAGTAAACATTACACATTAATTTCAAACTTGTGTTACATTTATAGCGTTTTTCTGACCAGTATCTCTGTGTTTTCTTATACAGCATTGTGTTACTTGTTAATTATAAAGGCATATTAAGCGCAATGAATTCTGCCGGATACGATTTTATGGTCAGACTGGGTTTACTAATTTAAGGGGAAAAATATCTTGACGGAACTAATTAGCTTTTTTAACAGTATCCTTTGGGGCTCCGTATTGATTTATCTTCTTCTTGGGGCTGGTATTTACTTCACTATACGTACAGGTTTTATACAGATCCGTCATTTTGGGCACATGTTTTCAGTATTGAAAAACAGTAAAAAATCTGACAGTGCAGGTATTTCATCATTCCAGGCCCTGTGTACCAGCTTAGCTGCACGGGTTGGTACCGGTAACCTTACTGGTGTGGCAATCGCCTTAACGGCTGGTGGGCCTGGCGCCATTTTTTGGATGTGGATGGTTGCTCTGATCGGAATGGCAACCTCTTTTATTGAGAGCACACTTGCCCAGCTGTACAAGACAAAAGACGATAAGGGGAATTACCGCGGTGGTCCGGCCTACTATATGGAAAAGGGGCTTGGAGTACGCTGGATGGGCGTGATGTTCTCCATATTTCTTATTATTGCTTTTGGTCTGGTATTTAATGCTGTTCAGGCAAATTCCATTGTTCAGGCTGCTGCTTTCGCATTTGATTTTGATCCTTTGTATGTTGGCATCGGTTTGGTGATTTTTAGCGGGGCCATTATTTTTGGTGGCTTGCGTTCTATTGCTCGGGTTGCAGAATTAGTTGTCCCTTTTATGGCGATAGCTTATCTGATCTTGGCGTTTTGGGTCGTCGGGCATAACTTTGAACGAATGCCAGAAGTGTTTGCATTGATTTTCAAAAGCGCATTCGGTTTGCAGGAAGCCGTTTCAGGAACCGTTGGTTATGGTGTTGCACAGGCGATGACACAAGGTGTTCAACGTGGGTTGTTTTCAAATGAAGCCGGGATGGGGTCAGCACCCAATGCTGCGGCTTCTGCTTCTCCATATCCTCCTCATCCAGCATCTCAGGGTTATGTGCAAATGCTAGGTGTTTTTATGGATACTCTGGTTATCTGTAGCGCGACGGCTGTTATCATCCTGTCATCGGGTGTGCTTGATGGCAATATTTCAGGAATAAGTGGAATAGAATTGACTCAGCGGGCATTATCTTCCGCTGTCGGTGATTGGGGATCTGAATTTATTGCATTGGCTATCTTCTTTTTCGCATTCACATCAATCATTGCGAATTATGCTTATGCTGAAAGCAATATCGTATTCCTTGAACGTAATCATACTGCGGGCTTAATGATCTTACGTCTGGCGGCGTTGGGTATGGTGATGTTTGGTGCGTTGGCTGAATTGCCTTTAGTTTGGAAAATGGCTGATTTGTCTATGGCATTGATGGCAATTACCAATCTGACCGCTATCTTGTTGCTTTCTGGCGTCGCATTTAAACTTGCAAAAGATTACAACCAACAGAGACGCGTCGGTAAGTTACCGATATTTGATATTAATCAGTATCCTGAAATTCAGAAAAAGGTCGAAGTTGGTATTTGGGAAGAAACGGCAACTCTTGCCAAATCGAACCAAGTGGCTGGCCACAAGTGAAATGCTAGAACAAAGTATGGTGAGTACGACTTAACAACATAGCGGCTGATAGCCTTTCATGTTTCACTTGTTATTTCTGCCTTATTTCCATCTATATCCTATGGATTTCAAGATGCATTGCGGCGGCAAGGGAGCGAATCCCCGGGAGCATAGCGAACTATGTGACCGGGGTGACCGAGTGCAGCCAACAAAGAGGCAACTTGAAGGATAACGGGTATAAATTATGGGAATAAGGCATTTTCATTTATGCTTTGTGTCAAGAACAAAACCGATAGTTTTATAAAAAAATCATGTAAAACATAAATTTTATTTTGTATTCATTTGATTTCTTTGTGTTATTATATTTCTTTCAATTAATAGGTGGGACAGGGAAATGATGAAGAAGATCATATTGGTTGGCTTATTTATGCTATTGGCGGGGTGTTCCAGTCTGGAAGATCGGGGCGCTTATAAAGTTGATAGCTCTTTTCCTTCACAAGGGCAAAATGACAGAGTAAGGTTTTTGGTGTTCCACTATACCGCTGTCGATGATAAAGATTCTTTACGTATACTCACTCAGGGCGGTGTTAGTGCTCATTATTTGATCCCATCGTTACCGAATTATGTGAGAGGAAAGCCTGTTATTCTGCAACTGGTTCCTGAAGATAAGAGGGCATGGCATGCTGGTGTCAGTGGATGGAATGGTCGGAAAGATTTGAATGACACTTCGATTGGCATTGAAATTGTTAATAAAGGATTTACGGAAATGCTACTTGAGAAAGAGTGGTATCCGTTTAATGAGCCGCAGATCGATCTCTTAACGCGTTTGGCGAAAGATATTATTCAACGTTATGGCATTGAACCTATTAACGTCGTTGGTCACAGTGATATCGCACCTTTGAGAAAGTATGATCCAGGCAAACTTTTCCCTTGGAAGAATTTGGCTGAGCAAGGTATTGGTGCATGGCCTGAAGATGCAACCGTTGAAAAATATATGGCTGGCAGAAAATGGCATGAGAGGGCTTCTGTTGAGTTAATTCAGAAAACATTGGCTAAATATGGCTACACCATTCCACAAACGGGTGTGCTTGATGAAGATACTCGTAAGACCATCAGTGCATTCCAGATGCATTTTAGGCCAGATGACATCAGTGGTAATCCTGATGCACAAACTGAATCAATAGCTCTGGCTTTGGTTGAGAAATATAAAAAGTAGTTTTTAGTATCTTGTGAGATCGTGCCATAGAAAGAGCTTTATTGGAGTGACTTTTATGGCATGGTACCTATACCCGTTATCTTTCAAGTTGCTTCTTTGTTGGCTGTACTCACTCACCCCGGTCACATAGTTTGCTATGCTCCCGGGGATTCGCTCCTTTGCCGCCGCGATGCATCTTGAAATCCATAGGGTATATACCCGTCATCTTTCAAGTTGCTTCTTCGAATTTGCCTTCATTTTGCTTTAACTTGTCATTACAGATTATCTCGGCAATTATTGATTACATCTTTCTAGCTGTCACTGTTTTAACGCACGATTGCTTTTATTATGTGAATCCAAGCAGTGTATATAAATAATCGTCGCTTTATTTTATAATGACTATTACTAGTTTAAATAATAGTCAGGTTAAATGAAATTTTTGTGATATGGAGAAAACATTACTCTTTATTATGATTTTTTCCGCTTGGCAGAATAAATGCAAGAATAATCCCAATTAGGCTGATAAGTGGTGAATACATTATTATTTTGTTGGGAAAATAGTTTGGTAAGACACTGCATAGATAGATAAAAATAGAGATTAACCAGCCATATAACCCCACGTCATTAAATCTGTAAGCTGTTTTCATGATTAAATAGCAAACCGTAGCGAAGGAGCACATTGCCCATAAACCAATAGAGATCATGTACAGCCACACTGAAAACTCATATTGCATATGGGCGGCATAATTGTTGTCTGCTAGGTAACCAGAGAGAAAGATTAATATTCCGAAAATAACTGCTATTTTAATAAAACTAATAATATAATCTTTTTTACTCAATTTTTGACTGAAATAGCTTTTTATTGCACTAACTGGAGAATCGTCCATAAATAATAGTCAGGTAAATAATAATGGAGCAGATAATAACTGATCTAATGATGGTATGAACAGAAAAATATCAGTCAGACATGAGATGGGAATATTTTAAACGTAATTTTAAGATTAAATTTGTGGAAATAAGGTGATGGTTGTTAAATTATATGATATACCCGTTATCTTTCAAGTTGCCTCTTTGTTGGCGGCACTCGTTCACCCCGGTCACATAGTTCGCTATGCTCCCGGGGATTCACTCCCTTGCCGCCGCGATGCATCTTGAAATCCATAGGGTATAGTTTTGTGTTCTTTATGATCTTTTTGGCGCTTAAACCATTCTTTGAGGACTTGACAAATGATTATTCGCTTATCTAAGACTTTGATGATTTTTGCAATAGCTTTGCTTACGACATTAGCGGCTTTTGGCAATATTACAGACTATGCGACTAATTTCGCATTTGTACAGCATGTATTAATGATGGATACTATTTTCCCAGATACAACTATTACCTATCGTGCAATTCATTCACCGTTGCTACACCACATTGGCTATATTGTCATTATTTCTTTAGAAACTTTAACGGCAGTGTTATGTTGGATTGGCGGTATTCATTTACTGGTAAATTTAAAAACTAACGCTGCTGTCTTTAATAAAAAGAAGTCTATTGCGATAGCTGGTCTGACCTTGGGATTCTTGACTTGGCAGGTGGCATTTATGTCAATTGGTGGCGAATGGTTTGGGATGTGGATGTCCAAACAGTGGGATGGTGTGTCTAGTGCTTTCCGTTTTTTTATCACTATCATTCTGGTGCTGATTTATTTAATTCAGTATGACAAAGAACAAGAATAAGAATATACCCTATGGATATCAGGGATGAAATATCAAAGGTACTGGCATCAGGGTTGTCCGTTTTTCAAATTCATGTTAACGGAAACCAAGTACCGTTAAATAATTCGACAGAGCTCTCTGTCCATTTAACCATGAAATCCAGAGAGCTTTGTTGTTCTCTGGTTATCGTGTCACGAACAGTTAGTAGTGAAATGCAGAGGTAATTTAACTTCGAGCTCAATCTCTGGATTCTGCCGGAAATCATAGGGAGTTATGCCATACTCTTTGCGGAACATATAAGTGAAATGAGACTGAGAGCCAAAGCCGAAATCTAAGGCGATATCAAAAATAGGCGAAGCGCTGTTTCTTAAAAGATGAACAGCGCCGGCCAGGCGTCGCTGGCGGATATATTTACCAAGAGAAATTCCGGTGACTTCCTTGAATATTTTCTGCATGTGCCAAAGCGAGTAACCGGAGTAAGTTGCCAGTTCTTCCAGGTGGATTACCCGGCCAAGGTGATTCTCAATCCATTTACTGAGAGCACATACAAGTGCTAAGTGATTATCCTGTGGCATTAACAATTTTGTTCTGGTTGAAAGTGAAAGGAAGTATACACAACTTTTTCTAAAGATGACAAAGCCTTGACATAACGATTTAAATTGTAACTGAATGTGACAATTGATTTTTTTGTGATAGTGAATAGAATCCACATAGTTAGTATTTGTTTAAATGCGTTCTGATTACATTGTTAGCATGCATACTGTTGCCGGTTCGATTTTTTCACAATGAAAGCACAGGATGAATATTTTTCTTGTTTCATTGCTGTAAAATATCATTTTCCAACTTTATTCTTAACGTATTGCGTTCTGACCGAACTTGAAGGAAATAGAATTGGACATAAAAAAAACCATTGCAATCTTAGTATTACTTGGAATATGTCTGTTCTTGTACCTGCTAGCTTTGGATAGCTATTGTGATCAGGGGGAACAGTTTGATTCAGGTATTTGTTCTGTGACTCGATACCTGCCTTTCTGATTAGTTGCTGATACTCATCAGCCATTTTCCCATCATATATCTGTGCTAACATATATACCCAATGGATTTCAAGATGCATCGCGACGGCAAGGGAGTGAATCCCCGGGAGCATAGATAACTATGTGACCGGGGTGAACGAGTGCAGCCAACAAAGAGGCAACTTGAAAGATGACGGGTATATCTTCAATATCCACCCTTTAAAGCTAGTGTTTTGTCTGCTTTGAATAAAGCAGATAATGGGAAGCGGTTGTTTTCCCACTAATAACAAGATAGAAGTTGTATCAAGAGGACAAGATGGCAGGACAATCGCAGCGGTCAACACTTAAACGCGGTTTAAAAAACCGGCATATTCAACTTATTGCTTTGGGGGGGTCTGTCGGGACTGGGTTGTTTCTCGGTATTGCCCAAACTATAAAAATGGCAGGTCCCTCTGTAATTTTAGGCTACGCTATCGCAGGCTTTATTGCATTTCTGATTATGCGTCAGCTAGGAGAGATGGTCGTCGAGGAGCCTGTAGCGGGGTCGTTTAGTCATTTTGCGTATAAATATTGGGGCGATTTTCCCGGGTTTTTATCAGGCTGGAATTATTGGGCGATGTTTACTCTGGTCGGAATGGCTGAATTAACGGCTGTGGGAATGTACATCCACTATTGGTGGCCTGATATTCCAACCTGGGTTTCTGCAACCGTCTTCTTTGTTTTAATCAATACGGTAAATTTAATTAATGTCCGGTTATATGGTGAAACAGAATTTTGGTTTTCCATCATTAAAGTGACCGCAATTATCTGTATGATTGTTTTTGGTGCTTACCTGTTAGTCAGCGGAAATGGCGGGCCCCAGGCCAGCATTACTAACCTTTGGCAGCATGGTGGCTTTATGCCTAATGGGATCTCCAGCCTTATTCTGGCCATGGCTGTCATCATGTTCTCTTTTGGTGGATTGGAGCTGGTGGGCATTACCGCAGCCGAAGCGGAAAATCCACGTATCAGCATTCCTAAGGCCACCAATCAGGTGGTATATAGAATATTGATTTTCTATATTGGTTCTCTGACTGTGTTATTGTCGCTTTATCCGTGGGGCAATGTCGTTGAAGGTGAAAGCCCATTTGTGATGATTTTTCATAACCTGGATAGTTTCTGGGTGGCTAACATTTTGAATATTGTTGTCCTAACAGCGGCATTGTCCGTTTATAACAGCGGTGTGTATTGTAACAGTCGGATGCTGTACGGTTTAGCAAAACAAGGCAATGCGCCTGGAATGCTGATAAAAGTTAATGAAAGTGGTGTTCCTATCAGAGCCATTGTCATGTCTGCTTTGGCAACGTCGATTGGCGTATTGATTAATTATGTGATGCCGGGTAAAGCATTTGAGTTATTAATGGCGTTGGTGGTAACAACGCTGGTGATTAATTGGATCATGATCTGTATGGCGCATTTGAAATTCCGGGCAGAAAAAGTTAAACAGGGGATAGAGCCGTCATTTAAGGCATTCTGGTATCCATTCGGTAATTATCTGTGTCTGGTTTTCCTTGCTTTTATACTTGTCATTATTTTGATGATGGAGAGCATCCGTATTTCAGTCATCCTGATGCCATTCTGGGTGGGGGTATTGTGGATCGGGTTTTTAATGTCCCATTCTCGCCGTGATAAAATGAAAATAGAGGGGCAGGGATAATATCTATACCCTATGGATTTCAAGATGCATCGCGGCGGCAAGGGAGCGAATCCCCGGGAGCATAGCAAACTATGTGACCGGGGTGAGTGAGTGCAGCCAACAAAGAAGCAACTTGAAAGATAACGGGTATATCTGGATTATCACTATAAAAATACCAAGCTGATGTCACGCAGCCTGGTATTTTTTATCCGGTTACCACTGCCAGCGTAACCAAGCGAAGAGTACATTTCCGTTGTTATATGTGCCGGGAATGTACGTCCCTTGAAACGATAACCGATCATATTCTATGGAGAATAACGGTAATGGGAGTGGAATAGGGACATAATAATAATCATGACGAGCGGTAACGCTCAGCGTGAAACCAATTCCCATTCGGAAACCATCTAAATCGCCGGGTATCCACATCTTCTGAAATCCATAGCCAACGATGGGTTCCAAACGGTTATGAGAATCCATAAAAGCCATTGCATAAAGGGAATGCCAATCGTTGTCTTCATCGTAACGATATTTACCATAGCCGAAACCCCAAGGCCGCTCATTATATTTATCGGTCTTCTCTTTATCGTAGGTATGTCTGTTATGCCAAGTAATTACCGGCAGATAGAGCTCATTGTCGGGGGCATCCCAGGTGAGAGCGACATTATTGTTGAATTTTTCCCATAAACTGCTCGAATTGTTGCCATAACTGATCGGTGTGTGAGATCCAGTAGTTGTTAATGATTTGTTAGCAGTATCTGCTGTTGTTGCAAATACTGTCCCAGATGAGACTAAAAGAGCGGCTGATAGGGTACAGGCTGCGGTTAAATCAAACTTCATTATTTATTGCTCCAATTTCCCGACGACATGAATTGGGAAGATTCTTTGTATTACGTAAAATATGACAAACATCTAAATTCAGGAATTCTACTCTTGCTATTTTCAATAAAAGTTAAACAAAAAATTAATATTAAGATGTGATAGGTATTAACTGGGTGTATTTAATACTGATATTTTAGTTGACTAATATTGTGGGAGTGTGTTGATTTTTTCTTTTACTCAAACAGTAGAGATGGGTCTCTATGACCATACGATAGATATAAAAAAGCTAATAATAAGACAGGCAAAATAAATTAAAGTTATTTATGTTATCAGGGGTTTTGTTGAGTGGATAAACTGTGAGCTAATTAGGATAACCTTGGGTTTTCAAATTTTTGCAGCTATGTTAAACAATAATTGTTGTTAAGAATTTTAAATATGTGCGTTAGCTCCATAGCTGATAAAAAATGGCTTGCCATCATATTAAGAATATGTGATAAATCGTTCGGGTAAACGAGGTAGGGTTCTGTTATACGGCTTTGTTAATAGCAGCAACTTGCTCTAGTTTTTATGTTGCGCCGAACGGCGAATTAGAATTAAGTGATCCAAAGGAAATTCTTAAAATGGCAAAAATCACTGGTACTGTAAAGTGGTTCAACGAATCTAAAGGTTTTGGTTTTATTACTCCAGCTGATGGTAGCAAAGATGTGTTTGTACATTTCAGCGCTATTCAGAGTGAGGGTTTTAAAACTCTGGCTGAAGGTCAAAAAGTTGAGTTTGAAATTCAGGACGGTCAGAAAGGTCCTTCAGCAGCAAATGTTACAGCAGCATAACTTCTTTTTGTCAATCATTTTGGATTGACGAAGTAAATTTGTTGTCTGTTTGATTTTTTATTGGCAACAATGATATACCGATATCACCCTGTTAGTTATCTGATAGGGTGTTTTTGTTTTGGCTCGGGGCGCTCTTCACAGAGCTGAGATGAACCCGTAATACCTGATCTGGATAATGCCAGCGTAGGGAAGTCAAGGTATCTTTTCCTGATATACCTGCTTTTCTTTTGCTGGTTGGAAGGGGTACCTATGATGAGAATCAATTCACTGACAATTGCCGGTACTGATCCTAGTGGTGGTGCTGGCATTCAAGCCGACCTAAAAACTTTCTCCGCACTTGGTGCTTATGGCACAACAGTAATGACCGCGCTTGTGGCGCAAAACACCTGTGGTGTGCAATCTGTTTATGATATCGATCCTACTTTTGTTGCGGCACAGCTTGAATCTGTGTTGTCAGATATCAGAATTGATAGCGCTAAGATAGGCATGTTATCTAATGCGGCCAATGTTGCCGTTGTTGCCGACACAATAAGCCGTTATGCCGTTCCTTATGTTGTATTGGATACGGTAATGATTGCGAAAAGCGGCGATCCGTTGTTGGCGCCGGAAGCGGTTTCCGAGGTTGTTGAGCGATTATTACCGAAGGTTTCGTTGATTACCCCAAATTTGCCGGAAGCCGCAGTGATATTGCAATGCTCTGTAGCAGAAACTGAAACGGACATGCAAAAACAAGGGCGTGAACTATTATCGCTAGGATGCGAAGCCATTTTACTGAAAGGCGGGCACCTTACAGAACATGAAAGCCCTGATTGGTTATTTACTGCTGAGGGAGAATGGCGTTTTACTGCGCCCAGAATTAATACTCGTCATACTCATGGTACAGGATGTACACTCTCCGCTGCATTGGCTGCTTTGCGACCGCGTTATTCGAATTGGCAGACAACACTGCCTGTTGCCAAATCATACCTCCAGGCGGCGTTAGAACAGGCGGACTCGTTAGAGGTAGGAAAAGGAATTGGGCCTGTGCACCATTTTCATCAGTGGTGGTGAGAGTTGCTGATTGGCGTTTTCGGGATTTGGTGAGAAAGTGATAATAAATTAAGAAGAGTAAGGTGTTTATGCTGTGAGAACAGTATAACTCAACGTTGGTAGCGACTTACTATCTATACCTATACCCTATGGATTTCAAGATGGATCGCGACGGCAAGGGAGCGAATCCCCGGGAGCATAGCGAACTATGTGACCGGGGGTGACCGAGTGCCGCCAACAAAGAGGCAACTTGAAAGATAACGGGTATATTCATTATCACCGGCGACAAGCTTGATTTACGCGATAGTGACCTGCTTATCCAGATAGACATTTTGAACCGCATTAATCAGTTCAATACCCTCTTTCATGGATTTTTTGAAAGCTTTACGGCCGAGGATTAACCCCATGCCGCCTGCGCGTTTATTAATGACGGCGGTACGAACGGAGTCACTTAAATCATTATTACCGGATGCACCACCTGAGTTAATCATGCCGGCGCGACCCATGTAGCAGTTAGCTATCTGATAACGGACCAGATCGATAGGGTGATCGGTAGTCAAATTAGTGTAAACACGTTTATCGGTATGACCAAAGCCAATCGCCGTATAGCCGCCGTTATTTTCGGCCATTTTTTGTTTAACGATATCGGCACCGATAGTGGCTGCTAAATGGTTAGCCTGACCTGTGAGGTCTGCACTGGAGTGATAATCCACCCCTTCTTTCTTGAAGGAAGAATTACGCAGGTAGGCCCACAATACCGTTACCATGCCCAGTTCATGCGCCCGTTTAAAGGCGGCTGAAATTTCCTCAATTTGACGCCGTGATTCAATAGAGCCAAAGTAAATTGTTGCGCCAACGGCAACAGCGCCCATCTCGAATGCTTGTTCAACACTAGCATATAAAGTTTGATCATATTGAGCGGGATAGCTCAGTGCTTCATTGTGGTTCAGTTTAACCAGAAATGGGATCTTATGAGCATAACGACGAGAAACCGCGGATAACACGCCATAAGTAGAGGCAACACAGTTACAGCCGGCTTCAATAGCCAGTTCAACGATATTTTTTGGATCGAAATAGAGAGGGTTTGCTGCGAAAGAAGCGGCCGCAGAATGTTCTACACCTTGATCCACCGGCAAAATAGACAAATAACCCGTACCTGCAAGGCGACCATGATTTAACAATGTTTGCATGGAGCGCAGAACCGTATTGGGTCGGTTATTGTCGATCATTACGCGGTCAACAAAATCGGCGCCGGGCAGATAAAGATTTTCACTCGGAATGGCATTACAACGATGTTGCAATAAACTGTCCGCATCTTTGCCTAACAACTTAGCGATATCAGTCATGTCTTACTCCAGTTATGAAAAGATGCTATCGATTGTCATTTATCCTTTTTAGGATAACAAGTTATATTTGGGAGGGAAGTGGTAGTGGATCGCTTCAGGTAAGATTTTAAAGAGAATGTTATTACCTGGAAAGTGGCTATTTAGTGTAAGAGTGACATTACCATTCTTTAGGTGATTGATATGGGTGTGAAAACGTAAGATCTTTATGTGTTGGATTATATATTTTCGTCATTCTTATCGTTTGCTAACAGACAATTTTCTTGGAATAAGATAAATAGGCATATACCCGTTATCTTTCAAATTGCTTCTTTGTTGGCTGCACTCGCTCACCCCGGTCACATAGTTTGCTATGCTCCCGGGGATTCACTCCCTTGCCGCCGCGATCCATCTTGAAATCCATAGGGTATATAAGATTTAATACCGATAAAGAATAAATTCATCGCCTTTATTGATCTTGTTAATAATTCTTTTGATCTCATTATTCAACAATGAAATGTTTTCATCGTAGATTGGATATACATTATTATTTATCTATGCTCGCGTCTTTTTATTTGTGAAAGAATGAATTTTTTCATTATTGTTATTTATTAATTTATAATATCAAAATATTGTTGAATAGAATTGATAAGACTGTTGGGGAATTTTAGAGCACCAACTGATATAAATTGATCAAAATAGCGTTTATATATGGATGATTTTCTTTCGATTATGATCAGACTGTCAGCATTACTTTAAGTTCATATACGTAAAGGTTATTGTTTTTAATAAATAACTTATTGATTAATATTGAATTATAATATTATTTTTATAATTTAATTAACCGATAAATAAGAGTGTTATTTATATTTTTATCTTTCTATCGCTAAATTGATTATTTTATTATATGAGTTTTTTGCAAAGATTTAATATGTTTTTCTATCATTTAAATGAGTTTTATAAGGTTGGATATTCATATTTCTTGAATGCTATTGATATCAATTTTATTGATTTATGTGAATCCAAGAATGATTTTTTATTTTGTCAATTGATTTATAACTATGTTACACCACTATATGGCAAATAACCATTTTTAACGTCAATGTTTTTAAATCCATATAATCCTGTAAGCAACAGTTAATATAGTTATTTATTCTTTCGTAAAAATGATAATAATACAAAATAATAATTATACTAAATTTTTAGTTTTGGCTGTATTCATCAATCAATTAGCTGAGTGGGAAATACATCAATATAGTTTGATTTTTTCACAGATGAAAAATTTCTCATGTTTCTATTGCGAATAGTGATATTTCGGCTTCCTCCATTTACCAAGGATAATTTATTATTATGTTTTCTTTTTAGTCACTTGTTTGCAAACGATTTTTTATAGAGTCATTGGACCTGTTGATGCAAGCTGAGTTTGATAGATGAAAGTTGACTGTTTATTACTGTTACTCAGCTAAGTTGATTTTTCTTGATGTTATTGTTAGATGATATTTTTCATACTGATTCGGTGTAAAAATGCGTTTCTATTGTCTTTTGGTTTACTAAGCAGTTCCTATTGTGGGATTAAACTTCATTTTTATGAGGAGGCAACAGGTACTGCGCTGTTGTTTATCAGCTTTGGGGTGATTTGGCTATTTTACCCTTTTTTATGTTATGGATATATACCCAATGGATTTCAAGATGGATCGCGACGGCAAGGGAGTGAATCCCTGGGAGCATAGATAACGATGTGACCGGGGTGAGTGAGTGCAGCCAACAAAGAGGCAACTTGAAAGATGACGGATATATGAAATAAAAGCCGTTTTGGGTTATTAAGTTGATATAGTCAGGTAAATGTTGAACTAATAGTTTTAACAATAAGTAAATTGTAATTATCTGTTTTCATAATCTTCACCTGATTAATTCTATCAAGTTGTATAATATTTGGTCTAAATATGATGGATTTCCTGAATGATTAAACAGTGGAAAATTTTAATTACATCTCTTTAGATAGTGTGATATTTCAATAAGTAGAAATATTTTCTTATTAATATGTAGGGTACCAGAAACACATGAATATAAATATTCATTGATTTAATAGTTAAATTTCTCTATGTAATTAATCATGTAAATGAATTCTGTAACTTGTTGATTTTATTTCCCAGAGCAAAAAAGAAAAGGCCAGCTCAAGGGAGATTGAGCCGGCCAAGGAGGTGGTTCCTAGTCTTACTGTAAAACTTTTTTAATTTTCTATTTTTCACCGACAATACTACGGTAAATAAAATAGTATTGATGTGATCTGTTTCTAAAAAAAGAAATATATTATCGTGAATAGGGGATATTGATGATTATTTGTCTGAGTCTCGGTTCGTTTGAGGATATTGAGAATTAATACCATTTAGATTACGTATTAATAAGGCGTAATTAATATCAATTTGTTTAGGAATTGGTAAATAGACAATATACCCATCTCCAGGCGCAACTTCCATTGGTTGGCCTTTTTTATCCTGCATTGCTTCCAGTGTAAACTGGATATTGCCTGATGGTGTCATTAATTCGATACGGTCTCCGATCATGAATTTATTCTTGACAGCAACTTCAGCCAATCCGTTGACTCGCTCACCCGTAAATTCACCAACAAATTGTTGGCTATCGGATATCGAGTAACCGTATTCATAAGTCTGATAAGCATCATGGGTATGACGGCGCAAAAATCCTTCGGTATAGCCGCGATGAGCAAGTCCTTCTAACGTTGTTAGCAGCGTTGGATCAAAAGGTTTTCCTGCAACGGCATCATCAATGGCTCGGCGGTAAACTTGTGCTGTGCGAGCGCAGTAATAGAAGGATTTTGTTCGTCCTTCGATTTTCAGAGAGTGAACGCCCATTTTAGCTAATCGCTCAACATGCTCAACTGCACGTAAGTCTTTGGAATTCATGATATAAGTACCATGTTCATCTTCGAAAGCTGACATATATTCACCAGGGCGTTTTGCTTCTTCGAACGTAAATACTTTATCTGTTGGTGTGCCTTTTCCCAATGTTGGCTCGATACTTTTTGTCGGTATCGGTTCATGCATATGCACAATATTACCGATATCATCTTCTTTGCCTTCTTGGACATGATATTCCCAACGGCAGGCATTAGTGCAGGTTCCCTGATTGGGATCGCGTTTATTAATATAGCCGGATAATAAGCAACGACCGGAGTAGGCCATACACAATGCCCCATGGACGAAAATTTCCAGTTCCATATCGGGAACCTGCTGGCGAATCTCGTTAATTTCATCCAGAGAAAGTTCACGGGAAAGAATGACCCGTGTCAGTCCCATTTGTTGCCAGAATTTTACTGTCGCCCAGTTAACCGCGTTAGCTTGAACGGAAAGATGAATTTCCATTTCAGGAAAAGCTTCACGAACCATCATAATCAGTCCGGGATCAGACATAATGAGGGCATCAGGTCCCATATCAATAACAGGCTTGAGATCACGGAGAAAAGTTTTCAATTTGGCATTGTGAGGCGCAATATTGACCACGACGTAAAAGCGTTTACCAAGCTCATGAGCTTCTTTAATGCCGAGTGCCAGATTTTCGTGATTAAATTCATTATTGCGAACACGCAGGCTGTAACGTGGTTGACCAGCATATACGGCATCTGCGCCATAGGCAAAAGCATAGCGCATATTTTTCAGCGAACCGGCAGGGGAAAGTAATTCTGGAGTAAACATGGTTAAAAAATTCTCGGTTTGAGTTGAGATGAGTTTTCACTATAAAAAGTAAGGATAAGGCCGGGGGGATTCTAACGCTTAATTTGTTGGGGATACAAATTTATTAGTATGAAACATCCGGTTTTCTTGATCGATGAAGGGCGCCTTATCAATTGACGATAACTTTCAACTGATAAGGTGCGGTTTATCATGAAAAAATATTATTCTGACTTTGTCAGATCTCGAACATTGACGCTAGCGCCATGTTTAATCGCAGATTGAATGCCTTTTTTGGCTGCGACTTCATTATCGTAAGACTCGCTGATGCCGATAACTTGATAGTTTCTCGCTTTCAGTACGAAGTAGGACTTGCCAGATTTGTTTTCTCTGATTTCGAAGTTTTTTTCTGCCGGTGAATTTGCTTGGACAGAACGAATTCCTTTATTCGCTGCTGCCTTGGTAGTATACATTTCACTGGTAAGGATAACTTCACCGTTCGATGTTTTTAAATTGAAGTAATACTGCTTGTTTTTTGTTCTCTTAAGATCATAATGACCCACAGCCATAAGAAATTCCTCCAATTAAAGGTAAGTATTTTTAATATAGCTGAATTTCTGACCGGTGAAAGGTTGAGAGAAATTTAATTCAGTTAAAGTGTGACAGTTATAACAAACGGCATATATCCGCTTCCCATCGGTAACCAAGTCCATAAATAGAACGAATGAATGTTTTACTGTTATCTAATTGTTCCAGTTTACGGCGTAAATTTTTGATGTGGCTATCAATGGTACGGTCTGTCACGATTCGGTGATCGTCATATAGATTATTCAATAACTTATCGCGGGAAAATACTTGCCCAGGGCGACTTGCCATCGTTTTTAATAACCGGAATTCAACTGGGGTCAAATCCAGTATTTTATCGCGGTAACGCGCTTGGAAACAGGCTTCGTCAATTTGTAGATCGCTTTGCCTGACAATATCTTGTGGTCGGTAACAGCGACGAAGAATCGTTTTAACTCGCGCGACAATTTCACGTGGGCTGTAAGGTTTACAAATATAATCATCTGCCCCGATTTCCAATCCAAGTAAACGGTCAATTTCTTCCGTTTTGGCGGTGACCATAATAATCGGTACGTCAGAGAAGCGGCGAATTTCCCGACAAATAGAGATGCCATCACAGCCTGGAAGCATCAAATCCAGCAAAATAATATCTGGATTGTGTTGCTGTACATGGGAAACCGCCTCATCACCTCGCAGTAGCCACTGGGTTTCGTAATCAGCCGCTTGCAAGTAATCAACCAGCAATTGCCCAAGTTTTGGCTCATCTTCAACAATCAAAACAGTATAATGCTCAAATTCTGTACTCATAACGTTTCGCCGTCGAGGGATTCAGTGAGCGACAATTCTACGATAATTCTCAGGCCACCTAAAGGTGAGGGTTCGGCATGGATCGTACCGTTATGGGCTTCAACGATGTTATAGCAAATGGCTAACCCAAGTCCTGAGCCACCACTGGCGCGGTTTCGTGAGGATTCACTGCGGTAGAATCGTTCAAAAACCCGTTGGCATTGCTCTGGTGACAAACCGGGCTTGCTGTCCTCCCAATTTAGAATGAAGTGGTTATCGTCAGAACAACCTTTAATGATCAATTTTCCATTATCAGCGGTATAGCGAAGACTATTTTCCAGTAAATTATGAAATAGCTGAGTCAATCTGCTTGGGTCAGCAAACACCATAATCATTTCAGGAAGTTTAACATCCACTTGGATTTGTTTATCAAGGAAACGTCCATAATAAGATGCGATAGCAATCTGAATTAACTCACTGATGTTGATAAATTCTTTCCGGTATGCCAGCGCCCCGCGATCGGATAGAGATAGCTGGTGTAGATCATTAACCAGTTTGGTCAATGTGGTAATTTCAGCCAATAACGAATTGAGAGTTTCTGGCGTTGGTTTGTGAACACCATCCTGTAACGCTTCCAATTCACCACGCAATATAGAAAGGGGAGTGCGCAGTTCATGAGAAATATCGGCCATATAATCGCGACGCATCTGCTCGTTTTTTTCCAGGGTACTGGCGAGCTGGTTAAAATTGTGGGCAAGCTGACCAATTTCATCTTTACTTGATGGTGTGACTCGGGCACTGAAATCACCGGCTGCCAGTTTATGCGTCCCTTCAACCAAACGTTTAACGGGTTTTAACATACCGCGGGATAATAATAGCGTGGCTATCATTGCCAGCAAGGTAGATAAACCGGCAATTATCCAGCTTGTCAGTTGTTGTTGGCGATCAAAACTGATATCAGCTTGACGGGTAATTTTATCTGATGTGCTAACAATGACCCAGCCAACGACTTGATGATGATAGATGATCGGTTTGCGATAAGTCTCTGACGGGATTTTACCTTCATGACCGACCAGCAGTTTCATGTCACTGTCCACCACCCAAAATTGAGTTCGCCAACCGCGAGGTGGTGGACCTTGACGGCTTTCACTGGTTTGTTCAATGGAGCGAATGATTTGAAAAATTACCCGGTCATTCCTCTTTAAGAATTTCCAGCTACCATATTGTTGATATTGTTCAGCCAGTGCTTCGGCTAACATGGCAGTACGTAACTGGATATTTTGTTTTATATAACCAATAAAACCATGCTGGAAGCTGCTTCTTACGCCCCAGTGCATGGTGATGAGTACGAGCATGCAAGTGGCGAAAATGGCCATAAACAGCTTACCACTGATGCCGAGTTTCATGATGGCTCCATAATTTGCTTGGTGGTACGCCGTTGTTGCCATTTTTCCCTTAGTCGATCAAAACAGAGATAGACAACCGGTGTGGTATATAGAGTTAAAAGCTGGCTCATAACCAAACCACCCACAATGGTTATTCCTAAGGGTTGGCGTAATTCCGTACCGTCGCCACTACTCAAAACCAGTGGCAGGGCACCAAACAAGGCGGCCAGTGTGGTCATCAGAATCGGACGGAAACGTAACAGGCTGGCTTGGAATATCGCATCACGAGCGCGGATATTACCGCTACGTTGAGCTTCAATTGCAAAGTCCACCATAATAATGGCGTTCTTTTTCACGATACCAATCAATAACATGATGCCGATTAATGCTATCAGGCTGAATGGTGTGTCAAACAGTTCCAATGCTAGCAGGGCACCAATACCGGCGGAAGGCAGGGTAGAGAGAATAGTCAATGGATGGATATAACTTTCATACAGTATCCCTAGCACCAGATAGACGGTAATAATGGCCGCCAGAATCAAGAATAATTGTGATTTCAGGGTTTCCTGAAAAATCTGGGCGGTGCCTGCAAAAGTGCCACGAACCGTTGAAGGTACCCCAAGTTCGGTTGTGGTTCTTTCAATCGCATTGATAGCATCAGAGAGGGTATAGCCTTCGGATACATTGAAAGCAATGGTTGAAGCAGCAGAAAGCCCCTGATGGTTTACACTGAGTGGCGCGTTAGCCGGTTGCCAGTGAGCAAAATAGGAGAGCGGAATGGCTTTTCCTTGATTATTAATCACAAACATTTTTTCCAGTGCGCTGACATCCTGTGTATATTCTGGTGCAACTTCCATCACCACCTTGTACTGATTAAGTGGTTGATAAATAGTGGATATTTGTCGCTGACCAAAAGCATTATTCAGCAAATTATTGGCTTCACTGACATTAATGCCCAGACGAGACATGGTATCGCGATCATAGATTATTGCCATTTCAGCGCCTTTATCCTCCTTATCTGAATTCACGTCAGTCAGTTGCGGCAATTGTCCTAATGCTTTACGGATAACAGGCTCCCATTTGCGAAGATCATTCAGATCATCGGCCAGCAATGTGAATTGATAGCTGGCATTAGCCTGGCGACCGCCAGCCCTAATATCTTGTACCGGAATGAGAAATAGATTTGCTCCCGGTTCATTGGCAAGTTTAATCCTCAGGCGTGAGATAACCTGTTCAGCGTTTTCTGAACGCTCTTTCAATGGCTTTAGAGAGATAAACATAAAACCATTATTTACTCGCCCACCACCGGTAAAGCCGATAACGCTGTCTACCGTAGGATCTGCATTGATTGTCTGCATGAAATTTTTCATTTTTTCACGCATAGATTGGAACGAGATACTTTGATCTGCCCGAACAAACCCTAGCAACCGACCGGTATCCTGCTCTGGGAAGAAAGTTTTGGGGATATTGATATAGAGCCAAACATTTAGAGCAATGATGCCGGCCAAAATTAACAATACCCAACGGCTATGATTAAGAACCCACATCAGGGAGCGTCCGTAAGCTTGTTGAATTTTCAGTAGAACTTTACCGAATCCTCGTATTTTCTTCTGTGCTTTGGGACGCTGAGATTTTAGTAAATGAGCGCACATCATTGGCGTTAGTGTTAGAGAAACCAATAATGAGATGCTGATTGATGTGGTTAGGGTAATGGCAAATTCACGGAACAGCCGACCAACCAATCCATCCATGAGCAGAAGCGGGATAAAGACGGCTACCAGCGAAATACTCATCGAGAGGACCGTAAAACCCACTTCCCGGACACCCTGTAGGGCCGCTTTCATGGGTTTTATGCCGGCTTCAAGGTGGCGGGAAATATTCTCCAGCACCACAATCGCATCATCTACCACAAATCCTGTGGCAACCGTCAGCGCCATTAAGGAAAGGTTGTTCAAACTGAAACCGCACAGATACATAGCGGTAAATGTGCCAATGAGTGAAACCGGTACAGCAATGGCAGGGATCACTGTTGCGCGACCAGAACGCAAGAACAGGAATACCACCAGAATGACCAGCCCGATAGCAATCACCAATGCTCGTTCTACTTCCACTATTGAAGCACGAATAGTGGGTGTGCGGTCTTGAGCAACATTAAGTTGAATACTGGCAGGAATAGATTCACGTAATGCAGGTAATTGTTCACGGATACGGTTTACTGTGGCGATAATATTCGCGCCAGCCTCACGGCGAATGATCAACAAAATAGCCGGCTCACCGCCAGACATTCCGGCTGCTCTGACATTCTGAACAGAATCTTTTACATTTGCTACATCCTGCAATCGCACCGGTGAATTGTTGTTGTAGTGAACGATGATTGGGCGATAGTTTTCGGCGGTTTTTAACTCATCATTCGTTTGAATTTGCCAGTGTTGCTGCTCGGAATCCACATATCCTTGTGGGCGGCGAACATTGGCATTGCTGATAGCTTTGCGTACCGCATCTAGCGAAACCCCCTGATGAAACAGGGCGCCAGGATTCAATTCAACTCTGACTGCCGGTAATGAACTGCCGCCAACAGAGACTTCACTGACGCCTTCAACTTGGGCGATTTTCTGAGCCAGTTGAGTAGAGGCAAAATCATAAAGCTGCCCCTGATTATAGGTATCGGAAGTCAATGTGAGGATCATGATTGGGGCATCAGTCGGGTTGACTTTGTAATAATGCGGTCGGCTAGGCATACCGGAAGGCAACAGACTTTGAGCGGCATTCAGCGCTGCCTGTACATCCCGTGCTGCACTGTTAATATCACGATTGAGATCAAATTCAAGTGTGATATTGGTATTGCCAAGGGAGCTACTGGAGGTCATTTCATTGACTCCGGCAATTCGGCCTAGGGCGTGCTCCAGCGGAGTCGCGACAGATGAGGCCATTGTTTCCGGTGAAGCGCCCGGTAATGAGGCGTAAACCGAGATCACCGGGAAATCCACTTGTGGTAAAGGAGAAACCGGCAACAGGGTAAATCCCAATACCCCACATAGGGTTATGGCTAGACTCAATAGCGTGGTGGCAACAGGGCGTTGGATAAATAAGGCAAAAAATTTCACCGCGGCTCCTGATGATCAATAGATGACGTGTTTGAAACTGAGAGCTGTCGATTGCGGCGATAGTGGGCCAGACGGTCAAACAGTAAATAGATCACTGGCGTAGTAAACAGTGTCAGGATCTGGCTCATAATCAATCCACCTACCATACAGATACCCAAAGGACGACGTAATTCAGCGCCGACACCGGTGCTGAGCATCAAGGGGAGTGCCCCAAGCAACGCTGCCATTGTGGTCATCAGAATTGGGCGGAAGCGCAATAAGCACGCTTGATAAATGGCTTCGTAAGGCGATAATCCCTGTTCACGCTCCGCTGCCAGCGCAAAATCGATCATCATGATGGCGTTTTTCTTCACAATACCTATCAACAAGATAATGCCGATGATCGCAATGACATCCAGTTCATGACCTGCCATCATCAGCGCTAATAGTGCACCCACTCCCGCTGTCGGCAATGTGGAGAGGATTGTCACCGGATGGATGAAGCTTTCATACAGTATGCCTAGCACGATATACATGGCGATAATGGCAGCCGCGATTAGCCACAATGTATTGCCCAGTGCGCTTTCAAATGCCAGTGTTGTTCCTTGGAATTGGGTGGAAATGTCTTTGGGCATGTTGATCAGTTGTGCGGCATCACGAACAGCATTGACCGCCTGCTCAAGAGAAGCATCCTCAGCAACGTTGAACGAAAATGTTGCTGAGGGAAATTGAGCTAGATGGTTGATTGCCAGTGGACCAAATCTTTGTTCAATAGTTGCAATGGTTCTGAGAGGTACGATATGGCCGTCAGTTCCGTTAAGGCGGATGTTATCAAATGCTGCCAGCCCTGGAGTCGATGTCACATCATGTTCCAAGATGATCCGATACTGATTAGCCTGCGTATAAATGGTTGAAATTAGCCGCTGGCCGAATGCGTTATAGAGTGCGTTATCTATGGCGGCCATTGAGATGCCCAATCGGCTGGCAATGTCTCGGTCTACTTTAACGTAGGCGATCAGCCCCTGATCTTGCCAGTCACTGCTGATATCAACTAGCTCTGCTCTCTGCTTTAGTTCAGCCAGCAATTTTGGCACCCAGATACTCAGTTCATCCAGAGAGGTTGCCTGCAAAGTGAATTGGTATTGGGTACGGGTAACCTGAGTGTCAATCGTCAAATCCTGCATCGGTTGCAGATAGAGCTTTATGCCGGGTATAGCGGCAACTTTTTCCTGCAAACGCGGAATAATGTCAACGATTCTGTCATCACGCTGATTGAGTGGTTTTAGTGTGATTTGCAGTCGCCCGTTATTCAATGTTGGGTTACTGCCATCAACGCCCACAAAAGTGGTGATATTTTCTACTGCCGGGTCTTGCAGCAATAAGGATGAAACCTGTTGTTGTTTATTCACCATTGCGGTGAAGGAAATGGATTGTGGCGCTTCCAGTGTTCCCTGAATCAGCCCATTATCCTGTGATGGAAAAAATCCTTTTGGAATCATCAGATAGAGCAGGGCAGTTAGCGCCAATGTACTTAGGGCGATGCCAAAGGTGATCCACGGGTGATTCAGTGCTCTTTTTAGCCATACAGCATAACCGGCAATCATTTGTTCAAAAAATCGTCCACTGGCTTGTTCAAAACGATTGTGTTTTATCTGTGATTCCGGTTTCAGGATTCGAGCGCACATCATGGGGGTTAATGTCAGTGAGACAACGGCTGAAATCAGAATTGCCACGGCCAGGGTAATTGCAAACTCACGAAACAGGCGGCCAACGATATCGCCCATAAAAAGCAGCGGGATCAGCACTGCAATCAAAGAGAAAGTCAGGGAGATAATGGTAAAACCGATTTCACCCGCGCCTTTCAATGCGGCTGTCATCGGTTTCTCGCCTTGTTCTATATAACGAGAGATATTTTCAATGACCACAATGGCATCGTCTACGACAAAACCGGTAGCAATGGTGAGCGCCATTAGCGTCAGATTATTGACGGAGAAACCGCAGAAATACATCACTGCGAATGTGCCGATCAGTGAAAGGGGAACTGCGATACTGGGGATAAGTGTTGCGATACCGTTACGTAAAAACAGATAAATCACCATAACAACCAGTGCAATTGCCAGTAACAGCTCAAATTGAACATCTTGCACTGAGGCACGAATGGTTGTCGTGCGGTCAGTCAGGATTTTCATATCGACGAACTTTGGCAAACTGCTGATAAGTTCCGGCAACATCTGACGAATGTTATCTGTAGTTTCAATCACATTGGCGCCTGGCTGGCGCTGAACATTAATCACAATCGCTTGTTTGTTATTTGACCATGCACCTAGTTTGGTATTTTCAGCGCCTTGTTCAATGGTTGCGACATCTTGTAACCGCACCGGTGAGCCATTTTTATAGGCAATGATCAAGTTGCGGTAATCATTTACTGACTTCATTTGATCGTTGGCCGAAAGCGTGACAGAGCGAGTCGGACCATCAAGGCTACCTTTGGCGGAGTTAACGTTAGCATTGTTGATAGCGGTGCGGATCGTTTCGCTATCCAATCCTTGTGCCGCGACCACTTGGGCGTTTAGCTTCACTCTGACAGCGGGTCGCTGGCTGCCGGCGAGTGTCACCAATCCTACGCCGTTGACCTGTGAAATTTTCTGTGCAATGCGGGTTTCCACCATATCTTGAATCTGTGTCATTGGCATTGCGTCGGAGGTGACGGCTAGCATTAGAATCGGTGGATCAGCGGGATTAACTTTGCTGTAGATCGGGGGATAAGGCAGGTCATTCGGCAATAAATTACTGGCTGCATTGATAGCCGCCTGCACTTCCTGCTCGGCGACATCTAATGGCAAAGTTAGCTGGAATTGTAATGTGATAACGGAAGCCCCGCCGGAACTTTGAGATACCATCTGTTTAAGGCCAGACATCTGTCCGAGTTGGCGCTCCAGTGGTGCGGTGACTGCCGAAGTCATCACATCGGGGCTTGCACCGGGATAGAGTGTGACAACCTGAATGGTGGGATAGTCCACTTCCGGTAATGCAGACACGGGCAACATGCGATAGCCGATAATACCTGCCAGCAGGATTGCTGCCATAAACAGCGTGGTGGCAACAGGTCGCAAGATGAACAGACGTGATGGTCCGCCACCTGGGATTGGGGAGCCTGCCTGCATCAGGAATTCTCCGTTTTATCGTGTTTTTGTGGCTGAGGCTTATTTGTTGCCATTGGTGTAACAATATCCACCTTAGCACCATCTGTCAGGCGATCAATACCATCAGTGACCACTTTATCACCGGCTGCTAAGCCGGTACTGATAACAACGCGTTTTGTATCCTGCAATTTGACCGTGACCAGATGTTTGCTGACTTTATTCTCTTTACCTAACATCCAGACAAAATTCCCTTCATTACCCATTTGCAGGGCAGCATTTGGGATCACCACTGCATTTTCCAGTGTATCGACTTTAATACGGACATTAACAAACTGATTTGGGAATAAGATGCTATCTTGATTGGAAAAACGGGCTTTCAGCTTAATTGTGCCGGTAGCGGCATCAATTTGATTATCAAGGCTCAACAGTTTTCCTTCGGCAAGTTGTTGCTGGTTATTGCGATCCCAGGCACTAACAACGACGTCATGATTCGTTTTTTGAGCTTGTAAAACCGCATTGATATCGTTTTCAGGGAGTGAAAATAGCACATCTACCGGATCGGTTTGGGTAATAACCACGATAGGGGAGCTGTTACCACTGGAAATAAAATTTCCTACATCGATCTGTTTCAAGCCCACTTTACCGGAAATGGGAGCCGTAATACGGCTGTAAGTGAGTTGGAGTTTTGCACTATCAATTGCGGCTTGATCAACTTTCAGACTGGCTTCGTGTTGGCGGACAAGTGCACGTTGATTATCCATTTCTTGTTGGGAAATCAGGTGAGTGTTTGCCAATTTCTGGTAGCGATTGAGATCCTGACGGGCATTCGCCAATATTGCTTCATCTTTAGCAAGCTGGCCTTTGGCTTGTGCTAGTTGAACCTGAAAAGGGCGTGGATCAATTTCTGCCAGTAAATCCCCTTGTTTAATTTGTTGGCCTTCCTGAAAGTGCAAAGCGATAAGCTGACCTTCAACCCGGCTGGTTACCGTGGCGGTATTGGCGGCCTGAATAGTGCCAAGCCCGGCCAGAAAGCGAGGGACTGCCTGCTCTTTTGCTGTGGCAATCTGCACAGGGGGTAAAGGGGAATGTCTTAAACCAGAGGATTGATCAGATGGACTAGATTGTTGAGGGGTTTTTAGTTGGTACCAGAAAAATATAGCGGCAGCAATGGCAATAGCGGCCAGTGCTGCACGGAAAAGGAGGGTACGGTGTTTATTATTTTGATTCATTTCTTCGACATTCTCTCAAACGCAAGGCTAAGGTGTTGCTCGATTATGTCCGACTGAAATATCGGTTTAATCTCATGCTATTAGTTTAGACAGTGAGGATAGGCTAAAAAATGGAGAAAATGTGGAAAATATGTCAAGGAAGCGCTTTTTAAGGCAAATTAAGGCATTTTTTGTCAGTTTTTTCGAGCCGACTTCAGAAATTATGCAAATGATACTGCTTCTGTTACCTTCGCTTTCTTTGCGGTTGTTGGATGATATTGCTTAATTTTTAAGAGAATTTAAGCTGGTTATAAAGTGCGGGAGAAATATCATCAATATATACCCGTTATCCTTCAAGTTGCCGCTTTGTTGGCTGCACTCGCTCACCCCGGTCACATGGTTAATCCGATAGAATTAAGGCTGTCAACCATGTTTCTCGGTAGATTGCATTTAATATCTTTAACGTAATCAATGATAGTATTTTTTACACCACTGCCATCTGGCATTCTTATTTTTGGTCTGTCAATGATATATTCGGGTATTTTTCCTCTGAATGCTTCGCGTAAAATATATTTTTCTATCCCATTATTGAGTTTGTAAGAAAAATCCAAGCTTAAAACATAAGGCACTAGTGCTGAATCCATAAAGGGAATTCTTGCTTCAACAGTATTTCTCATGCTTGCCCGATCAACTCTTTGTAAATCAGTCCTATGAAGATTATTTAATCGATATAGGGAGAGGTGATGGGGATCGGGGTATGTTTTAAATAGATCGTAACCAGCAAAAATTTCATCACTACCTTCTCCACATAAAGCAATTTTAAAGCCAAGACGGTTAGCAATATAATAGCCAAAGTGAGCAATAGTTGAATCGATCGCATCGATTTGTTCGAAAAATTCACCATAATAGATAGCATCTTGGATATTATTGATTAATTCTTCCTGAGTAAATGTATATATAATATGCTTTATATTATTCTCAGTACAATATCTTTGGGCAATTTCAATGTCTTTTGAACCCGGTAATCCAAATGAAATCGCCGTAATATCGTGGTGATATTTTTTTGCAAGATAAAGCACGATAGTACTGTCTATGCCGCCGCTAAACATAATTGACACTGGCAGGTCTGTGTCAACCCGCTTTCTGACGGCATTATCTAACAGTGAATAGATTTTTTCTTTTGCCTGTTCGACGTTATCGCTGCTTGCTGGGATAGTTGTGTCGTAGCTAATATATTTCTCACTAGTCAATCCGTCGAAAATTGAACCGGGTTCAACAGGTTTAATTTCTGAGTTAAATTCGATCAATGATTTTATTTCTGAGGCTACATACCAGTTACCCTCTTTTTGGGTGTAATATACCCGTCATCTTTCAAGTTGCCTCTTTGTTGGCTGCACTCACTCACCCCGGTCACATCGTTATCTATGCTCCCGGGGATTCACTCCCTTGCCGTCGCGATGCATCTTGAAATCCATAAGGTATATCTGAGATCGCTTCTTTTTTTCATGGTTTGGTATCTTTATATTGATTCCTCGGCTATTTCTAATTGCCAACCCGTAACGTTATGCCAGTAACCTTGCTCTTTTTCCAGATCAAGCTGCATCAGGGTGTTTTCTGATAAATAATTGTAAGGCAGGTAGAGCGCCCAATGACTATCATCAGTGACCAGTCTGAGTGATTCAGGAATGGTTGTGGATTGGCGTTGATTATTGAGTAGAGTTGCCAGACGTAGGATTTGAATTAATGGCAGATACTGTTTTTTCTTGAATAAATTGAATCTTGGCAAATCATCCAGTTTTATTGTTTTACGATGACAGCGAACCAAGGTTGCCAGCAGTAATTGCTGTTCCTGATTAAAGCCGGGTAAGTTGGTGTTTTGCAGAATATAGGCAGAGTGTCGCTGTAATCCGCTTAAGTTAATACTTAATCCAACTTCGTGTAACATTGCCGCCCAGTGTAAAATCGCTTCGAGTTGAGGTTGCACTAGTTTAGGGTTCTGGATTGCCCACTGTTGGTAAAGTGTTTCAGTCGTATTAAGTACACGTTTTGCCTGTTCTCGGTCGATATTATAGTGTTCAGCCAGGCTTCTCGCGGTTCTCTGGCGGATATCTTGATGACGAAAACGGCCTTCCATTTCATATAAAACGCCTTCACGCAGCGCACCATCTGAGAGTTGTAATACTTTTATATGCAGAGTGTCGAATATACCGCATAAGATAGCCAAACCAGGAATAAAAAAGTGTTTACGATCATCCGCTAGTCCGGGTAAGTCGAGGGTTTTTAATTTCTTGAATTTGAGTATTTCTTTGACCAGCATCTCCAGCCGTTCAGGGGTGATTAATCCGTCCTTTTCCCCCATGGCGACCAGCACTTCATACACCGCTTTAATGGTCCCGGATGCCCCAAGCGCTGAATTCCAGCCAGTGATGCGGTACTGCCATGAGAGATTTTCCAGTTTTTGCGCAGCTTCAAGCCGCGCTCGGCGGAATTGTTCTGCGCTAATTTCGTCATCGGGAAAGAATTGGTGGGCGAAGCTAATGCATCCCATTCGGCGGCTTTCTACTAATAATGGTTCAAAATTTTCACCAATTACCAGTTCAGTGGAGCCGCCACCAATATCAATCACCAGTTTACGGTTTTTTTCTGGTTGTGTATGTTCTACCCCCATATAGATCAGACGAGCTTCTTCATGGCCGGAAATAATTTCAATCGGGTAGGGGATAACGTCTTTAGCGCGTTTGATAAATTCTTTGGCATTGCTGGCTTCACGTAAGCTGTGAGTGCCCACCAGACAAACGTTATCCGCAGGAAAGCCTTGTAACCGTTCAGCAAATAAAGCCAGACAGGCAAGACCGCGTGTTATTGCTTCTTCGCTTAATCGATTGTTGTTATCAAGACCGTCGGCAAGATGGACCCGTTGTTTTAAGCGACCTAAAATCTGAAATGCATCGTTAACAATTCGTGCGATAATCATATGAAAACTGTTTGAACCTAGATCAATAGCCGCAATTTCTATTGGTCTGGGCGTCGGCTTGTCATGTGTTAGCGGCATAAATTAAGCTCTTGGTTCAGGTTGTTCGAGGGCTTTTAGATAGTCATAAATAGCCAATTGTGCCCGGATTTTCCGTTTATTACCCCGTGGCACATAACTATTGCTCAGCTCTTTATCGACGTAACGGGCTTTTACCGTGTCGTTGAATTGTAATTCGAGAATATCCAGTACCCGTTGTTTCAATTGTGGATCAAGCAGGCAAACCGCAACTTCAATTCGGTAGTCGATATTACGGGTCATCCAATCAGCAGACGAGAGAAAAACTTTTTCGTCTCCGTCATTAGTGAATACGTAAACCCGATCATGTTCGAGAAAACGGTCAACGATACTGGTGATCTGAATATTTTCGCTAAATCCTGTCTGGTTAGGCACCAGTGAACACATACCACGTATCAGTAGGCGTATTTTTACCCCGGCTTCCGAAGCGTCGTATAGGCGGTCCACCAGCTCTTTATCAACCAGATTATTAATCTTTAACATAATACCTGCGGGCTTATTCGCTCTGGCGTTGGCGATTTCCTGTGAAATAAGCTGGTTGAGCATTGCGCGGGAATTTTGCGGCGAAACCATCAGGTTTTCAAATTTGACCGGGCGGTAGGGATTTTCAATAAAGTTGAATACCCGGCGCACTTCGTTAGTAATTTTGGGATTTGCGGTCAGCAAGGAGTAGTCGGTGTAGAGGCGAGCGGTTTTTTCATTAAAATTACCGGTACCAATATGGGCATAGCGAACAATTTCTTCACCTTCCAGACGGGAAATAACAAACAGTTTTGCGTGAATTTTTAGTCCCGGTGCTGAGAAAATAACATGTACACCCGCTTCGGTGAGCCGTTTGGCCCAATGAATATTGGCTTCTTCATCAAATCGAGCCTGTAATTCAACCACGACGGTCACTTTTTTACCGTTATGGGCAGCATGGATCATGGAATCAATAATGCGGGAGTCTTTTGCTACTCGATAAATATTAATTTTGATGGAGAGTACACTCGGGTCGAAAGACGCCTGACGTAATAATTCCAATACGTGTTCAAAGGTGTGATAGGGATAATAGAGCAGCACATCTTGTTCACGAATCGCATCAAAACCATTGCGGAAATTATCAAACCAAGTGTGTCGTAATCTTGGCAAAGGTTTATTGAGTAGGTTTCTCTTCCCCTCATTGGGGAATTTAATGAAATCTTTAAAATTGTGATAGCGTCCGCCAGCAATCACCGAGTCATTGTTTGACAAGCCAAGTTTGCTACGCAGTAATTCTACCATTTCATCTGGCATTTCTCGTTGATAAACGAATCTTACGGGTTCCGCTGTCAGCCGCTGTTTCAGTGTGGATGACATGAGTTCCAGCAAGCTTGATTCCATCTCTGTTGCTAAATCATATTCAGAATCACGGGTCATTTTCATTGAATAGGCGTTCAGTGAATCATAATCGAAAAAGCCTTTGAAAATTTCATCAAGACAATAACGCATAATATTGTCTAGCAGGATCATTGACTTGCGGCGGTGTGGCAGTTCAGGCGGCAAGTTAACAAAACGTGGCACCTTATCCGACGGAATTTCCAGTAGTGCATATTGAATATTTTGACCGTGGACAATTTCAACGGCCAGATAAGTGTAGTCATCTTTCAGAAATTCAACCAGGTTGGTTTCTGGATTGATCAGAATTGGCGTAATGTGTGGCCGCAGATGTTGACGAAAATATTGACGTAACCAGATTTGTTGATTTGGTGAAATTTGTCGTTCATTGATGAGAAAAATTTGATTGCGAGCGATTTCCAGTAGCAGCTCATTATAGAGCACATCAAATTCTTGATCGGTTTTAGCCACTTTAGCTTGAATTTTTTTCAATACATTTCGAGCGCTGGTGGCCGATCCTCGTTCTTCATTAATTAATATCCGCCGTTTCACATCAGCAAAACGGACTTTGTAAAATTCATCCAGATTATTGGAGTAAATACCAAGGAACCGCATCCGTTCTATTAATGGATTGCTCTTATCCGCCGCTTCTTGAAGCACACGTTCGTTGAATGATAACCAACTAAGTTCTTTTTCGGTATAGAGCCTGTCTTGGGACATTGTTACTCCAGGTGTTGAGGTAAAAGTATTGAAACTTTGAATACGACGGGGCGTCGTTTGTCGCTATCTTCTCGTCAGCGGCTGCTGACTCATTTTTTCATCTTCCTTGGAGGCAAAATATTGATGTTGGAAAACGCACATGCGAATGGCGGTGCGGTAACGGCCATTAATAAAGAATTCGTCTATTAATTCGCCCTCAGTATAGAAACCTAGCTTATTATAGATGTGAATGGCCTTGACATTCTCTTTATCAACAATCAGGTAGAGTTTATACAGATTAAGTACGGAAAATGCATATTCCATTGCCAGTTTTGCCGCTTTGGTTGCATGACCTTGGCCCTGATAGGTGGGATCGATAATAATCTGAAATTCTGACCGGCGGTGGATATAGTCGATTTCGACTAATTCAACCAAACCCACTTTGGCGTCAGAACTTGCGATAATAAACCGGCGCTCGCTCTGGTCGTGAATATGTTTGTCATAGAGATCGCTCAGTTCAACGAAAGCTTCATAAGGTTCTTCGAACCAGTAACGCATGACGCTAGCATTGTTATCTAATTGATGGACAAAAGGCAGATCTTCCCGCTCAAGGGGGCGTAACCTAACAGGTGGAGTATGAGAACCACCAGACATTTGACACCTCAGTGTTTTTAATAAAAAAGGAGCATAATTAATCATAGTTCACAGTGCCGGGTATGTTACCACAGCACTGTAATTAGCCGTTAATATACCCGTCATCTTTCAAGTTGCCTCTTTGTTGGCTGCACTCCCTTGCCGTCGCGATCCATCTTGAAATCCATAGGGTATAAATAGATTATTCTGCGGCATAGCCTTCTGGAGGGAGGATCTTTCCATCCAGATATGCTTTGCCATTAACCATACTTAGGCGCCCTTCGGTAAACCAGTTGATAACTAATGGATAGATGCTGTGTTCCTGAGTCTGAACCCGTTTAACAACCTCATTTTCCTGATCACCGGCAAAAATAGGCACTTTAGCTTGCAGGATCACCGGGCCGCCATCCAATTCTTCTGTTACAAAATGGACGGAAGTGCCGTGTTCTGTATCGCCATTTGCTATCGCTTTGCGGTGAGTATGCAGACCAGGATATTTGGGTAGCAGAGAAGGATGAATATTTAACAGGCGGCCAAGATAGTGCTGAACAAAATCTGGCGTCAGAATACGCATATAACCCGCGAGGACTAGCAAATCTGGTTGATACTGATCAATCACGTGTTTTAGCGCGTCATCATAAGCCTGACGATCTGCATAGTTTTTCGGACTAATAACATGGGTGGGAATATCCGCCTGTTTAGCGCGTAACAGACCGTAAGCATTTGCTGTATTACTCAATACTGCGCAAACCTGCCCATTGATTCTGTTCTGCTGGCAGGCGTCAATCACCGCTTGGAGATTGCTGCCGCTGCCAGAGATGAGTACAACGATATTTTTCATTGAATGACAACCTGTTGTTCACCCTCTTTCAGTGTCGCGATAGTGCCGATTTGCCAGGCTTTCTCACCGGCAGCAGTGAGTAATTCAATCGCCTGTTCAACGGCTGTTGGTGGTAGTGCAATCACCATGCCAACACCACAGTTGAATGTACGGTACATTTCATGACGGCTGACATTGCCTGTCTGTTGCAGCCAGTTAAATATGGCCGGCCATTGCCAACTGGATTCGTTAATCTGTGCTTGGGTATTTTCAGGCAGGACACGCGGAATATTTTCCCAAAAACCGCCACCAGTTAGATGAGCAATAGCGTGAATATCAACCTGTTCAATCAAGGATAAAAGGGATTTCACATAAATTTTTGTCGGGGCGAGTAGGTGATCTGCCAATGATTTACCTTCAAGCTCGGTTGCTTCTGGATCGGTGTTGCTGACGGCCAGAATTTTGCGTATCAGAGAATAGCCGTTTGAGTGAGGGCCACTGGCGGCGAGGGCAATCAAAGCATCACCCGCCTGAACTTTACTGCCATCAATGATTTCTGATTTTTCAACCACGCCAACGCAGAAGCCGGCAACATCATAATCTTCACCGTGGTACATCCCCGGCATTTCTGCGGTTTCACCACCAACCAGAGCACAGCCGGATAATTGACAGCCTTCTGCGATACCACTGATAACGCTGGCAGCCGTATCAACATCCAGTTTCCCGGTTGCATAGTAATCAAGGAAAAACAGGGGTTCTGCACCTTGAACAACCAAGTCATTGACGCACATTGCAACTAAGTCAATGCCGATAGTGTCATGGCGTTTGAGATCCATTGCCAGACGCAATTTGGTGCCGACACCATCAGTACCAGAAACCAGAATTGGCTCGCGGTATTTTTGTGGTAATGCACATAAAGCGCCAAACCCACCTAAACCGCCCATAACTTCTGGGCGACGGGTCTGTTTTACAACACCTTTAATACGGTTGACTAAGGCATTACCTGCGTCGATATCGACACCGGCATCTTTATAACTGAGAGAGGTTTTGTTGGTCACTCGAAGCCCCCAAGGCGGTTGCGTTTGATAAATTAAGACAGAATAGTAACAATTCTAACAGTCTAAGCAAACGTTTGCGAGACTCTTGTTTAGGATCTCAGTTCTCGGCAATTAGGACTATGTTTGATGAAAATCAACGGATTGGTAGTGGTGTTATGGGTAAAAGACGGTATAATCTCGCCGTTTTTTTGTCTGCTGGCGACATGATATACAGTAGGAGAGGTCCATGAAGATCGTTGAGGTGAATCACCCACTTGTTAAACATAAACTCGGTCTGATGCGAGCGCATGATATCAGCACCAAACGCTTTCGTGAACTGGCCGCAGAAATTGGAAGCCTTTTGACTTATGAAGCAACTGCTGATTTAGAAACAGAAAAAGTCACTATTGATGGCTGGTGTGGTCCGGTGGCAGTTGAGCAGATTAAAGGTAAAAAAATAACTGTCGTGCCTATTTTGCGTGCGGGATTGGGGATGATGGATGGTGTATTGGAGAATGTTCCCAGTGCCCGGATCAGCGTCGTAGGGGTTTATCGTAATGAAGAAACTTTAGAACCTGTCCCTTATTTTCAGAAATTGGCTTCTAATATTGATGAACGTATGGCGCTGTTGGTTGACCCGATGTTGGCAACCGGTGGTTCCATGATTGCAACTATCGATTTATTGAAAAAAGCAGGCTGCCAGTCGATTAAAGTGCTAGTTTTGGTGGCTGCTCCTGAAGGTATTGCCGCGTTGGAAAAAGCCCATCCTGATGTGGAACTGTATACAGCCTCTATTGATGAGAGACTCAATGAACAGGGATACATTGTGCCCGGCCTGGGGGATGCAGGCGATAAGATATTTGGTACGAAATAATTAAGTTAGCCGACTTTTGAGTCGGCTTTTTTTTGGTTCTGACGCGATAATATTAAGAGGATAAATAAGATGACCCGTCGCACGATTGGAGTAGATGAGCGGCCTCCTTTTTTACAGACCATTCCACTCAGCTTCCAACATCTTTTTGCTATGTTTGGTGCGACGGTATTGGTGCCGATTTTGTTTAAAATCAACCCGGCGACAGTTCTGCTATTTAATGGTATCGGTACATTGTTGTATCTGGTGATTTGTAAAGGAAAGGTTCCGGCGTATTTGGGATCGAGCTTTGCTTTTATTTCTCCGGTCTTATTGTTGTTGCCATTGGGATATGAATTAGCCTTGGGTGGTTTTATTATCTGTGGCGTGCTGTTTTGTCTGGTTTCACTGATTGTTAAGGTGGCCGGGCGAAGTTGGATTAATGTGCTGTTTCCACCTGCGGCAATGGGGGCGATTGTTGCGGTTATCGGTCTGGAGCTTGCCGGTGTTGCGGCTAATATGGCGGGTTTGCGTCCGGCGGAAGGTGCCGATGTTGATTCAACAACATTGACCATTTCTCTGGTAACGCTGGCGGTAACCGTTCTTGGTTCAGTGATGTTCCGTGGATTCTTGGCTATCATCCCGATTCTTATTGGCGTATTGGTAGGTTATGCGTTGGCGTTCCTGATGGGGGTAGTTGACCTGACGCCGGTACGTGAAGCACCGTGGTTTGCATTGCCAACTTTTTATACACCACGTTTTGAATGGTTCGCTATTATGACGATCTTGCCTGCGGCGCTGGTGGTTATCGCTGAGCATGTTGGTCATTTAGTTGTAACGGCGAATATTGTGAAGAAAGATTTGCTAAAAGAGCCGGGTTTGCATCGTTCTATGTTCGCAAATGGTTTTTCAACCGTGATTTCTGGCTTCTTTGGTTCAACGCCAAATACGACTTATGGCGAGAATATTGGTGTTATGGCAATTACCAAAGTTTACAGTACCTGGGTTATTGGCGGCGCTGCGGTATTGGCGATTTTGCTCTCCTGTGTCGGTAAACTGGCGGCGGCCATTCAGGCCGTACCGGTTCCGGTCATGGGCGGTGTTTCTCTGCTGCTTTATGGGGTTATTGGTGCATCAGGTATTCGGGTGCTGATTGATTCCAAAGTAGATTACAATAAAGCACAAAATCTTATTCTGACTTCCGTTATTCTTATCATCGGTGTCAGTGGGGCGAAAATTAATATCGGTGTTGCTGAACTTAAAGGTATGGCGCTGGCAACGATTGTTGGTATCGGTATGAGTTTGATTTTCCGCTTGGTCACGGTTTTCCGTCCCGAAGAACGGTATATTGAATCTTCTGTTGGATCTGTTAAGCAAAATAATTAATTGAAGCAATAAATTCGATTCATTTCCCCGCTTTGAATGATTTAATCAGGGCGGGGATGGGTTGAGTAATTAATCTTATTCCGTGGAGGAGATCAGGAAAGCAAATATCACCACGTTTAGGTACGAACATCAGTAATTAAGTTCCTTATTACTTGGAGTCACCTGTTCGTCGGCATGAGCAGTATAAGCAGATAAGCCATTTAATAAATCAGATTCAGTTAACCGTTTCTTGACGGCTTTTTGAATAATTGATCCTTCTTCACTGATGTTAATGTTTACAATATCACCCGCTTCAAGATTAGGTATCGTTTTCAGATTTCCCGATAATCGCAGAGCAATACTGTTTCCCCATTTTTGCAAAACTGCTTGAGTGCGCATATCTATGCCTCCATAAATGCTTCTTCATGTCTAGTAAGTATATACCCGTTATCTTTCAAGTTGCTTCTTTGTTGTCTGCACTCACTCACCCCGGTCACATAGTTATCTATGCTCCCGGGGATTCGCTTCCTTGCCGTCGCGATGCATCTTGAAATCCATAGGGTATACATTATAACCGTATGAGTATCTACTAAGTAGATACAAAAGAAAGCCATTATCTAGGGTATCGGATTTGTTTAGTGTGGGGTCTTTTAGTATATCAAGGTACCCATTTTCCAGTGTCTCTATTAGATCAAAGACTTGGCCCCGATAGCTAGACTTTTGTCATTAATCCGATGGGGCTATTAAGGCCCTACATAATGTTTACTGACTTCATTTTCTAGCGCTTGATTCACGAAAGCGTTAATCGTCACATCTTCTTCAAGTGCTAGTTCTGCAATTTTTCTATGCAATTCTGGATTAACTCTAACATTAAAAATCCCTTTATATGGTATATCAGGATTCTTATTTAATTCCTTGCAGTCTTGCAAATACAAATCAACCGAGATTTTAAATTCATTTTCCAATTCTGCAATTGTTTTTGCTTCATAAGTCACTAAATCGCGGATATATTCCAATTTACCAAAAAGAGTATTGTTTTCCAGGTCAAATTCAATTGTACCTAAATAACCTTTATATTTTAAATATTTCATATCAACCCCACTTCTTTTAAAGTCTGTTTCACGGCTTTTAGTGTACCACCTTTAATGTAATTTTCAGGATGAGGGCGGTGCATTAAAATTGTGTGATTCAATGATTCATTGAAGAATCGTACCCTCGAACCTTGCTTTTCTTGTTTCTCATAGTTTAATAGGCTTAATAACACAACAAGTTCAGACCATTCAAAAGTTTTTTGGCTATTAAGAAACTTTTCTATCAGTTTCTCCGCTTTGCTCATGTACTCTTCCTTTCCCTCAATAATGTAACTAACAGTAGTTACAAATATCAAATAAGTCAAGTTTCTTGTGCATTAATGTGAAAGATAATTGCGTGCGGTGCCGCAAAAAAAAGAGGTTACAAAGTCAGTTAGCGATATCTATTAGTCAGAAGTAACAGATATCGCTTTAATTTTATGCTTGTTCTGATTTCAAATTAACTAATCAGGTACCGCTTATTCATTGAAATTGTGGCAGATAATCACGGTTTATCGTTAATACGTCATCCAATAGTGGTGAAGCAATGTCTATATCGGCAACCAGCGGGTTGGTGATCAGTGCCAACAGTGCAGCATTGCGATCGCCATGAATCGCTGCTTTGATCGTTAAGCGTTCATAGGTTTTTATCTGTTGTGTCAGAGCATACATACTGTCAGGCAGGCGGCCGAACGTCAGCGGGTGGGCACCTTCTGCATTAATAATACAATTAGTTTCAATGACAGCATTATCTGGTAAACCTCGAATAGCGCCGTGGTTTGTGGTATTGACCACCAATTGACTATTGAGATTGTTATGGATAGCGCAAATCAGATCCAGTGCAACCTCAGAATAGAATGCACCACCGCGGAAACTGAGTTGTTCTGGCTTGTGATCGAGTTCTGGATCCGCATACAGTTCAAATAGTTCTTGTTCTACTTTCATGACCTGTTCTGCTCGTGTGCCTTGTTCGAACGCAGCCTCACGCTCCTCCTGTAACATATTGCGGGTTTGGTAGAAGTAGCGATGATAAGGGCAGGGGATTGCGCCTAGTGCCTTGAGTAGCGGCGGAGGCCAGGGCGCTTCTTGAATATTATTCATGGTTAAGATTGCACCATTGCATAGCATATCAAGTACCTGTTGAGTTTTATCCTGACCTGAAACCAGTACTTGATGTACCCAGACCATATGATTCAGCCCGGCAAAGTGTAACTGCACATCCTGATAAGGGCGTTGTAGCATATTCGCTATCATGTGATGCATGGTGACCGGGACATTACATAGGCCGATAATTTTTGCTTTGCTGTAGCGGGAAATCGCTTCGGTAACGATCCCGGCTGGATTGGTGAAGTTAATAATCCATGCGTCGGGTGCAAGTTGCTCAACTTTATGGGCAATATCTAGCAAAACGGGGATGGTGCGTAATGCTTTGGCAAAGCCGCCTACGCCGGTAGTTTCCTGACCGATCAAGCCATATTTTAGCCCCAGACGCTCGTCCGCCGCGCGAGCCGGAAGCTGGCCGACACGCAGTTGCGTTAAAATAAAATTGGCACCGCGAATGGCGTTATCTGGTGTGAAATGGATGCTGACAATAACGTGTTCCATGCCGTAACGAGCTAACATACGGCGAGTAAGCGCGGCGATAATTTCTACTTTCTGTTTTCCACTGTCAATGTCAACTAGTGCCAGTTCAGATAGTGGAATCTCTTTTTTATGTTGAATAAGCCCTTCGACTAATTCAGGTGTGTAGCTGCTACCGCCACCAATAATGGCTATTTTGATTCGTTTCATGTTTTTTCCTCTTGTGATGGTATTCGGCGATAGAGTTCAATCATATCGCTAGCAAGATCTTGAATAACCATTGCGTTCATTAAATGATCTTGCGCATGGACGGTGATGAGATTGACAGGTAATTTACCGCAGCCTTCATCTAATCCAATGAGGGTAGTCTGAATGGTGTGTGCTTCTTTGATTGCCTGTTGGGATTCAGCCATCAGTGTTTGTGCTGTTTGAAAGTCACCATTTCTGGCATGTTGTAATGCCATTAGTGCATGACTGCGTGCGCTTCCGGCATAAACCAGCAGTTCTACAATCGTTTTTTCTAAATCAAGAGATTGTTCTAAATCCATGTGTAAATTCTCCGAAAATTAGGGTTAGGATTGAGTTTCTACACCAGTGGATGCTGTGTTTTCTTGCTGTTTATCTTCTTCGTTGATCAATTGTTTTTCATAAATTTTGAAGAAGGGATACCAGATAAAGAGATCGATTATCATGAGTATGATAACTAGTACTGCCGCACGATAATCCCAGGCGGCGGAAATCATTGCGCCGATGGGTGCCGGTGTAGTCCAGGGTGAAATGGCGACCATTTTATGCACTAGATCAAGATGCAGGACGCTGTAGGACAATACTGCATTGACCAATGGCACAACCAATAGTGGAATAAATAAGGTTGGATTCATCACAATCGGGGAACCAAACAGCAGTGGTTCGTTAATATTGAAGATGGATGGAACCACGCTCAGTTTTCCGATAGTACGCAAATGTATAGAACGGCTGCGCAGATACAGAATCGCCAGAACCAGCGTAGAACCAGAGCCGCCAATGCAGATATAAAACGCCCAGTAAGGATCGGTGAGAATTTGTGTTGCAGCAGTACCGTGGGCCATTAATGTTGCATTGGTGGCAATATTTGCCATAAAAATAGGAGCCATCAAGCCAGTGACAATGTTGGCGCCATGAATACCGGCAAACCACAGTAAGTTAGCAATGAGTAGCGCCAGTATAATGGCAGGCAGAGTATCACCGACGGAAATGAGGGGTTGGAACATCTGCATTATGGCTGCGGGAATAAGTAGATTGAATTCACTCTGTAATAGCAAGCTGGCAGGATAAACGGTTAACAAGATACCTATGACTGGATATAGAAGTTCAAAAGAACGGGCAATGGCTGGTGGCACTTGTGTTGGCATTCGGATGGTGATGTTATATTTTTTTAGTAAACGTGTTAGTTCAACTGACCAGATAGCGCAAATTAATGCGGTAAATACACCTGCGCCACCGAGGAAATCGAGTGCTATTTTGTTTTCTATTTGTGGTGCTGCTGCTAGCAAAAACGCCATGAGTGATAGTAAAGCCGAAGTTAACCCGTCCAGACCGTAGGATTTAGCTAAACTGTAGGCGGTACCGACCGAAACAAAGACACTCATTAATCCCATCGTCATAAAGTAAGGCATTGTGATGGTGTCCCAGTGAGTTTTGGCAAAGGATAACCAAGCTTGGCCGAATGAGGATGTAGTCTGTAAATCGAAGGGGGGATTTGCCACAATTAACATCATGCTGCCGATGATCAAAAATGGCATGGCTGAGATAAAGCCGTCACGCATTGCTGTAATATGCCGCTGGTTACCGATTCGCCCGGCAAACGGGATAATGTGGTTTTCTAAGGCACGCATAAAAGAGGTATAGAGACTCATGAGGGTACTCCGCGTGATGATGAAATTGTTTATTCCAACAGGCTTAATGCCTTATCGAGAACCTTATCACCACGAAGAGTGCCATAATCCATCATGTCAATAACGTCTATTGGTTTACCGAGTGGTTTGGCGATAGCGGAAAAATGGGCCAATTGATACCTCACCTGTGGGCCGAGTAAAATAACGTCAGCGTCGGTTATCATGTGTTCTAATTCAACCGTGGGAACAGCCTTGATCTCAATGTCCAATGCCCGTTTTGTCACTTCTGCCTGCATGCGTTGTACCAGCATGCTGGTGGACATACCGGCCGCACAACACAATAGGATTTTTTTCATTGCTCAGTCTCCAGTTTGTTATATCGTTTCTTATGGGATGAGTGGTTAGTGAGAACTTTCACTTTTTATTAAGACTAGCAACTTATGTTAAATATGTTGCGATTTTGTTCGCATATTAATCAAGAATAGTTTAAGGAATAGCGATAGAGTGTGATCTTCGTTTGTATTGTACATAGTGTGAAAATTTTAGGTTGTATAGGGCGTTGCAGCGAGATTTTTCACTGATGGAATAAGGGTGAATGTTTGGATACAGTAAGTATTGGCAACTAGTGATGAAGCAATGCTAAAGTTAATCTCTGAAGCAGATTTCGATATCAAACTTAACATGACAGAGAAAAATGTAGAACACACCCAGGCTTTCATTGAACGCGGGGCGCAAGACTTTTCTTTGCCTGGATTTGTTACGCCGTATGGTTACCGTTTACTGGCATCTGTTTCTGGCAATCAATATAGATTGGTGACTGATGCAGATATGCCGGAGACGGTTTACGCGGTAAAGCTAGAATTCATGGAACATATTGTTCCATCGAAGAAAACATGCACACAGATACTGGTGTGGCGTACAGTTCTTCCTCAACATGACGGGGCAGTGAGAGGTTTGCCACAAGAGTTTTTTAGGTTTTTCCTTGAAAGATACTCCATCATTGTGTCTGACAGTGAGCAAACGCTAGATGGACGTAGGTTTTGGGAACGTATGATTGCTTGGGCTATCAGCATTAATGGCTATCATGTGTATGTTTCTGATGGTACCAAAGAGGAGCGTCCACTGGACCTGATTACCTCATGGGATGACTTCTATGTAACCTGGGCTAACTATTGCTGGGGTCATGACAAGGATTATCACTATCATCGCCTTTTTGTGATCAGTAAAGAGCTATTACATTGATCTCTGCTAAGAATGAATAAAACTCACTGTCTGATGGCTTTTGCTTAAATAACATAATTCTTGAATAACATAGGACTGAAAACTTAAATTTTTCCTGTTGTTACATGCAGAATATTTTGTAGTCGTTTGCGGTCCGTTCTGTGCTATGACGAGATATTATGCGCTTCTGAGCCTGAAAAGGATTTAACTTATTGAATCCTAAAAATAGTTTTTTTATTATTTACCTATACAGTTCATTTACAACTATTTTCTGTGATAAACTTGTTGGCGTTTATTACCAGCTCTGTTTGAGGTGCTTCTGAACACACCATCGCAGCTTTCGTTGCCTTTGTATCTTCCCGATGACGAAACTTTTGCCAGTTTCTTTCCGGGGGAAAATGCCACCCTGTTAGCTGCAATCAAATTGGCCATTAATCAGCCGCATGGCAGCTATATTTATTTTTGGTCCCGTGATAGTGGGGGCCGAAGTCATTTGTTGCATGCCGCCTGTGCTGAATTGTCCCTGAAAGATGAAGCTGTGGGTTATGTTCCGCTGGATAAACGTGCCTATTTTATCCCTGAGGTGCTGGATGGCATGGAACACTTATCACTGGTTTGTATCGATAATATTGAGTGTATTGCGGGTGATGAAGAGTGGGAAATGGCGATTTTCAATCTTTATAATCGCATTTTGGAGATTGGCCGCACTTGTTTGCTTATTAGCGGCGATCGTCCACCTCGCCAGATAGATCTTAAATTACCTGATTTGGCTTCTCGTCTGGATTGGGGGCAAATTTATAAATTACAACCGCTTTCCGATGATGAGAAATTACAAGCCTTGCAATTGCGAGCAAAGTTACGCGGTTTTGAATTGCCGGAAGATGTAGGGCGCTTTTTACTGAAAAGATTAGACAGAGAAATGCGGACCCTGTTTATGGCATTGAATCAGTTAGATCACGCTTCGATAGTTGCCCAGCGCAAGCTGACGATTCCATTTGTGAAGGATATTTTGCACCTTTAAAGATGATGGTGACGTCACCATCACCATCATCACATCTATTCTTATCAATTAAGAATTTCTTTTACTTTTTCCGGTGGGCGCCCAAGCCTAGCTTGATCACCGCAAACGACGATTGGGCGCTCAATCAGTTTAGGATTGACAATCATCGCTTTCAGTAAATCATGCTGAGTGAGTTTTTCATCAGCCAGATTCAACTCCTTGTATAGATCTTCTTTCGTTCTCATCAATTGGCGTGCATCATGAAAACCAAGCTGTTCTAGCAGAACGGATAATTGCTCTACCGTGAGAGGAACATCTAGATAGAGAATAATCTGTGGCTTAATTCCCCGTTCTTCAATAAGTGCCAAAGTTTCACGACTTTTTGAGCAGCGAGGATTGTGATAAATCGTCACCTGTTGCATGAGAATTCCTTAACGTTTGTATTGGCTGTAACGCTGTTGTAGCTGGCGTAATTGATCGATACGAGCATCATAACGTGCTTGATCGTAACTACCTAATTTTACGAGTGCACTGGCACTACTGAGGTATTTGATAGCATTGTCAAACTGACCGCGAAGTGCCATTTCTTCAGCTTGTGCTGATAATTCTTCATGGCGTTTACCTTGCTTGGCGGCGGCTTCGGCTATCAGGTGCCAACCGTTGGGATCATCTGGATTATTGAATGTATAGCGATGAAGCAATTTTAAAGCTTGTTGATATTGTTTGGCATGAATAAGTGCATTAGCGAGATTGATTTGCAATACCAAATTGTCCTTTTGTTTCTGCAATGCGTTCTGTAACCGGGTGATAGTCTGAGCAATTCGGTTCTGTTCAATATCGATATCAGTCATTGTGTCAATGAACCAGACATTATCCGGTTGTTTTGCTAACAGTGGTTCCAGAATAGCCCGTGCCTCAGTATATTTTTTATCTTGAGAAAGCAAGATTGCCCGGCCATAAGCGGCGGCAAGTTGCTCTTTAGCCGTGCCTTTCCGATAATTTTCTAAAATTTGTTCAAGATAGTCGCGTTGCTCGGTGGTGTACATGCCCATAACACGAACTCTGGCGAACAGAAAATCTTGAGATTGTGGAATGTTCTGGGCCGGGTATTGATTAGCGCGGTTACGTGCATCAGCAAGGCGGCTGTCAGGTAACGGGTGAGTGAGTAACATTTCTGGTGGCTTAGAACTGTAACGGGTTTGATCTACCATGATTTGCATAAAATCTGGCATACCTTGAGGATCAAAGCCAGCTCTACGTAATGTCTGCATGCCAATACGATCAGCTTCTTGTTCATTGGATTGAGTAAAACTGATCATACCTTGTTGTACACCGGCAATGGTGCCGCTGAGGGCTGCCATCCCTGCTTGTGGGCTAGCCATTAGCAAAAGAATAGAACCCAACATGCCTGCCCAGGCTAGCGGTGCTGTACGTTGCTGATCTTCCATCATTCGAGCTAGGTGGCGTTGAGTGACGTGGGAAATTTCGTGAGCCATTACGGAGGCAAGCTCGCTTTCATTACGGCTATAACGAAAAAGTGCAGCATGGAGTACGACATTACCGCCAAAGAAAGCATAAGCGTTGATATTTGGGTTATTAATCAGATAGAAATGGAAAGGCGTTTTAACTGAGTCCGCATGAGCCACGAGCCTTTGTCCAAGAGTATTAATGTATTGTGTCAATAATGGGTCATAAATTAGCGGAGCGTTGTCACGCATCTGGCGAACGTAGAAATCGCCCATTGCCAGTTCCTGATTGATGCTTAGGATTGAACCCGCCGTGGTACCGATATCCGGCAATGAATCTTCAATGGAGGCGCTGAGAACAGGGGAACTTGTAAGCAATAGTGTACTGATTAATATTGCTGTCAGAGATTGATTAGACATTATTTTCATAAAACAAAAATGCTCTCATTTGACCATCGTTTTAGATAATGCGTGTATGATAAACAAGGGTACCTTAAAATTAATCAATTAGTACAATTTTTAAGAAAAATAGAAATATGAATATTGCTATCAAGGAGCCTGGTCAATGCTGGATATGATTATACAGTGGTATCGCCGTCGGTTTACTGATCCGCAAGTTATTGCGTTATTTGTCATCTTGTTGGCAGGGTTTTGCATTATTTATTTCTTACATGGCATTTTGACACCTTTGCTGGTGGCGATTGTTCTTGCCTATTTGTTGGAATGGCCAACGGCTAAACTTGAAAGACTGGGATGTTCGCGCACAGTGGCTGTTTGTATTGTGCTGATCATTTTTTCCGGTATCAGTTTGTTGGTTATCTTTATTGTCGCGCCGACCGCATGGCAGCAGGGGATTAATCTGTTGTCAGATATACCCAATATGCTTAATCGGTTTAATGAATATGCCCAAACATTACCGGCCCGTTATCCGGCGTTGGTTGATGCTGGCATCATTGATATGATGGCTGAAAATTTGCGCAGTAAGATTTCAACTGCCGGAGAGTCTGTAGTGAAATTTTCGGTGGCTTCATTGATTGGTTTGTTAACGCTGGCTATCTATCTGATTCTTGTGCCATTGATGGCCTTCTTCTTGCTAAAAGATAAAAATCAGATGTTGCAAGCATTGCAACGGGTCCTGCCACGTAACCGCATTTTGGCTGGGCAGGTATGGCGCGAGATGAACCAGCAAATCACTAACTATATTCGGGGTAAAGTTACCGAGATGGCGATCGTCGGTATTTGTACCTACGCGGTGTTTGCATTTCTTGGATTGGATTACGCATTGTTGCTTTCTGTTTTGGTTGGGCTGTCAGTGTTAATTCCTTATGTGGGTGCGTTGATTGTCACGATTCCTGTTGTACTGGTTGCGCTATTTCAATGGGGAGTCGGAACAGATTTCTGGACTTTGATTATTGCCTATTTGGTGGTTCAGGGGCTGGATGGTAACTTGCTGGTGCCAATTTTATTCTCTGAAGCCGTAAACTTGCACCCGTTGGTAATCATTCTTTCTGTGATTACTTTTGGTGGTTTGTGGGGATTTTGGGGCATATTTTTTGCTATTCCGCTGGCGACGCTGATTAAAGCGGTGATCCAAGCTTGGCCGGAAGAGATAGTTATAATAGAAGACGATGAAATAAAAGAGTAAATTTATTTTTAATGATGCTGGTACCCGTTATTAGAGGAAGCACGGGGTGGTGATATCCCTCCCGTACTTGCCCCTGGCATCTTGAGCTGTTAAATAAGCGTGATTAAATTTTGAGTCATTTTCTATTTAAGGGTGCAGTTTCAGATAATCCACCACGATTTGGTGGTGATCACTGGTCTTAAATTTATCAAAAACGTGCTCAATATTACCGTTGGTATCAATCAGGAAACTGATACGGTGGATACCATCATAAGTTTTTCCCATAAATTGTTTCTTGCCCCAGGCACCAAACTGTTCAGCAACTTGATGATCCTCATCGGACAACAATGTGAAGTTCAGCATTTCTTTCTCCACAAAGCGTGACAATTTACTTGGGTTATCTGTGCTAATGCCTAGCACTTCAACACCGGATTCTTTTAATGTATCCATTTCATCGCGCAGACCACAGGCTTGTACAGTACAACCAGGAGTCATTGCTTTAGGGTAAAAATAGACTAAAACACGCTGACCTTCGAAATCAGATAAATTGATTGTTTCTCCATCTTGGTCAGGAAGGCTGAACTGAGGGGCCTTATCACCGGCTTTCAATGGGTTCATCCCGTATTCTCCGTTTAATCTTTCAACTAAAGTGGTTCAAGAATACTAATACTGCCTTGTGCATTTAGATCTGTACATAGCTTATTAAACGCCTGCTTAATAATTATGCCATCATCCTCTAATAGACTGTGGGCGGTAATCTGGATCTGCAACCGAGTAGGGATATCGCCTTCTGGTGGATGTGTTTTTGATACCAGTTCAGCAATATTAAAATCCTGTGTAGTAAACAGATTGGTAAACTGCTCAACAATACCGGATGAATCATCAACATCAACCTTAACGGAAACCGTGGAAGGAAATGTTGTGTGGGTATCGCACTTTGTGCGTTTCATGACGATAAGGAGATCGAGCTCGGCCCCTTTCTGTGGCAGTGAGGATTCAATCATTGTGATAGCGTTCCAGCTACCGGAAAGTAGCATAATGAAGGTGAATTCCTCGCCAAACATGGCTAAGCGGCTGTCTTCAATGTTACAACCACATTCACTCACAAGACGAGTAATGGTGTTGACGATACCAGAACGGTCAGCACCTAAAGCGGTTATAACGAGAAAATGTTGTTCTGATTGTGGCAAAGTCACTTTTCCTTCTCTGCTGTGGTTTCGTTAAGGTAAACATAAAAAGGTTATGCTGCCAAGGTCAATTGCATCAAAGTCGCTCTATACCCAATGGATTTCAAGATGCATCGCGACGGCAAGGGAGTGAATCCCCGGGAGCATAGCAAACTATGTGACCGGGGTGAGCGAGCGCAGCCAACAAAGAGGCAACTTGAAGGATAACGGGTATATACCCGTTATCACTTCTTTTTAACAGAGGTTATCGGGTATTAACAAAATTCATTGAAATCCTGTGTTAAATAGTTTCCTTCTGAATGACTAAAAAGTACCATGGAGCTCTTGTTTGTATAGGGGGTTATGTAATGTCTAGCGGGAGATTTGAATTTACAGGTAGCATTGTTGCGCTGGTAACACCAATGGAGGCGAGTGGTCAGGTTGATAAGGCCAGTTTGAAAAAATTAATCGATTACCATGTTGCTAGTGGGACATCAGCGATAGTCTCGGTAGGGACAACCGGAGAATCTGCCACATTGAGTCATGATGAGCACGGTGATGTTGTTTTGACAACCGTAGAATTGGCTGATGGGCGTATTCCGGTTATTGCCGGAACAGGTGCAAATGCGACTGCTGAGGCAATATCCCTAACGAAACGTTTTGAAAACAGTGGCGTTGTTGGTTGCCTAACGGTAACGCCTTATTATAATAAGCCGTCGCAGGAAGGTTTATATCAGCATTTTAAAACGATTGCTGAAAATACGGATTTACCACAAATTCTGTATAATGTGCCTTCTCGTACCGGGTGTGATCTGCTGCCGTCAACTGTAGCGCGTTTGGCGAAGATTAAAAATATTGTCGCAATTAAAGAAGCTACAGGGAACTTAAATCGTGTTAGTCAAATCCAAGAATTGGTTAATGATGATAGTTTCATCTTATTGAGTGGTGATGATGCAAGTGGGTTGGATTTTATTCAGCTTGGTGGCAAAGGGGTTATTTCTGTTACTGCAAACATTGCAGCGCCTGATGTGGCTAAGTTTTGTGAATTGGCATTAAACGGCCAGTTTGCAGAGGCGCGTAAGTTAAATAACCGCCTGATGGATTTACACCGTCAGCTATTTGTTGAACCTAATCCGATTCCAGTTAAATGGGGATGTCACAAATTGGGTTTGATTGCTGATGACACCGTGCGTCTGCCGATGACGCCATTGACGGATGCAGGAAAAGTCTCAGTTGAAAAAGCCTTGAAAATGGCCGGATTATTGTAAAATTTAGGGAATTTTAATGGCAATATTGTTGCAAAAATCGAAGGTGATGAAGGTTGCTGGTATGTCACTTGTCATGTTATTGGCAGCCTGTTCCAGCGACCAGAGCTATAAGCGCCAAATCAATGATGATGAGACATATCTTGGAGCACCTCCCCGAAAGGCGTTGGAAGTTCCTGCGGGTATGGTATTGCCATTGCAGAATGGTGAATATGATATTCCAGCAATAGCCTCTAAAGGGCCGGTTGGGAAAGCGCTTGATATTCGCCCGCCATCTCAGGCACTAGCCCTATTGAGTGGTTCCCGTACTGAAAACAGTGCAAAGAGCAGCAAGTTGCTACTTGAAAGCACTCCTGAGAATAGTCATCTGTGGTCACAGATTAACAATGTGCTATTGAAAAAAGGTTATCAAGTTAGCCAACGTGATGATGCTAGCCAGACATTGACAACCGATTGGATCGATTGGCCGCGTGCAGATGAAAATGTTCCATCTCAGACTCGTCATCGCATTAGTGTTGCACGCCAGAGCTATCAGATTGAATTATCCGTTACTAATGAAGGGTTAAGACAAGGTGATCATCAGATAACTGATCCTCTTGAAATCCAACGTTATAATGTACTGATGCTCAATGAATTAATTGAAGGTGTAAACCAGCAGCGTGAACGTATTAGCGATGACCTTGTGGCGCGTAATTTAGGTTCATTGGATGTACAGAGTGGCGGTGATACATCTGGATTACCTCAGATGATTGTTCGGGCGCCATATAATATTGTTTGGGATAGATTACCGGCAGCACTGGAAAAAGTCGGTATGAAAGTGGGTAGCAGCAGCCGTTCAACGGGCGCTATTACTGTAACTTATAAAAGCCTCAGTACATCTAGTTGGAAATCAATGGGTGTTAATGAACCATCCATTAGTGAAGGTGATTACAAATTACAAGTTGGTGATTTGAATAACCGGAGCAGCTTACAGTTTATTAGTGATAAAGGTAAGCCGTTGACCCAATCACAAAATGATGAATTGGTTGCAGCATTGAAGGCGGCTTTCAGCCAGACCACAGGGTCATAGATCTAGGAAAGCCCCTCATATTATTGACAAAGCGCTGGCTGTTTGGTGAGCGCTTTGATTTTATTAAAAAATTCGTACGAAAAATGAGCCCGGCGCGAGGTTAAGAAGACTTCCTACAGCGCAACTCCTTCCCAAAAGGTATCCCCTGAAAAGAGGGCGCTTTTAATATCGGTTGTTAATATACAAAAGACAGACTAGATCTGACAGCCAGCATATTACTGAAAGCTTAAAATCCAACCATCAAAATCATTGGATTTTCTTTCCCACTATGAATGATTATCTCACTAATATATTAATGACCGAACTGGCAGCCAAATTGGGTATGGATGGACTCTCTTTTGATGAAGAGGGAAATTGCTTCTTACTCATCGATAACGCTATGCCTGTTATTTTGCGTCGTCAGGAAGACTATTTAGTCATTATTGGCCAGATAGATATGGTACTTCCAGATTCAGCCGATGCTGACACTCTTCGTTATTTGCTCAATATAGCACTTAATCCATTAAATAATCAGTTACCTGGTGTTGGTTGGCATCAAGAGCTTGGGGTCGTTGCGTATAGAATATTACCCTTGCTACATCTAACGGCCAATAAGTTGGAGCATGAATTGTCTGAGTTTATTACTTGGGCAAATACATTTCCATCGTCACTATCACAGAAAAATACCTTGCCGTCGTCTTATGACAGGAGAATAATTTATGATCGAATTTAAAAATCTTACCGCATTACAACATGCCTCATCACAAATACAAGAGCAGGTTCGTAACGAAGGTAAATTGCAAATTGCTGGCCATGAATACCATATTAATGCAGATCTGCAACAGGTTTTGCGTACGCATCCAAAAAGCAATCAACTGGCCCGTTTCTTTGAGGGGGTAAGTAAATTTTTCTTGCATGGCAGTAGTGCCTCAGTGGCTAAAGAGGTGACTAAAACTCTCTTTTCTACCGAAGGGGCGCAACAGCAGCGTCTACAGAGCACAGATTCGGTTAGCCATGCTCGTATGTTGTTTAAGGATGGTAGCTTGCAGACACCGGAACAGGTACTAGAGAAATTAAGGACAGTAGATACACATAAAATGACAGAAGACATGTTGGCTGAACATACGCTTTTGCTACAGCGAACTATGTCAGAGTCGCTACAAAATACAGAAACCGGTAAAAAATTACAGGATCTGATGGGACATCAGGCAACAGCTCAATTGACCAACAAATTGGTTGCCCCTAAGCAGGAGTTTGTCAGTCTTGAACAATTGCGTAAGCAACCTTCGGCTGCTAATGCTGTTGCCAGTCTTGAGCCAGTTTTGATGATGGAAGAGAAGAACTTGCTGGCAGCTCAACATCATCAAGAAGCAATAAGAGGCCAAGATCTTAATCAGGGCATTTATGCAGAAACTCTTTCAGAAGAGTCTTATAACCCAAATAAGCTAACTGATAATACTGACCGTGCTGCCGCCTGGATCCTTAAGGCATCCAGTTCAAAGGGGAATGAATGGAGTAACTTCACCGCGCTACTCAAGGAGTATACCCATAATGGAAAAGATCTCACTGATAGCCAAGTCCTTAAGGAGCTTCATCATAGACTGGTTCCAAACATAGAGCGTGATTATCGTGGTCCAGCAATTAGCGGTGGGAGCCTTCCTTCCAGTATAGGCGGTGCAGCAATGCTGGCACATCATTTAGAGACATTGGATAAGGAAGATCCTCAGATTGGGAAACAGCTCTTTGCTGCTGTCGTCGGTTTTCATGGTTTCACTGATGGTAATGGCAGGATGGGACGTCTCCTCTATGCGTTAACAGAACTGAGAGCGGATCAATTTTCTCCCCTTTCTCTCCAGACAGAAAATGCTTTGCATGGGATCAAGTGAAAAGAGGCCTGCGTATGCAGGCCAGCTTATTGATAGGGCGTTGTTTTTTAAGCCAGTGTTTGAACTCTAAAATCTTGGATAAAAAAACAAACTAGCGCAGTGTGAAGAATATCCCCTCCACATCATTTCTTCTTGATATAGAAAAAATCGACCCTTTGGACAAGATTTTGTCAGCAATCTGTTTTATTATTTATTTATGGTATTTGTACGGCAGTAATATCTCTGGAGTATATAAAATGCAAAAAAAAGCTGAGTTGTATCGTGGAAAGGCAAAAACGGTGTACACCACGGATGATCCTGATTTGTTAGTGTTGGAGTTCCGTAATGATACATCAGCATTGGATGGTGAACGTATTGAACAGTTTGATCGTAAGGGGATGGTGAATAATAAATTTAACCATTTCATTATGAGCAAATTGGCAGAAGCAGGGATTCCGACGCAAATGGAACGACTGTTATCGGACACTGAGGTATTAGTTAAAAAGCTGGATATGGTGCCGGTTGAATGTGTTGTGCGTAATCGGGCTGCGGGTTCATTGGTCAGACGCCTTGGTATTGAGGAAGGTTTGGTATTGAATCCACCTCTGTTCGATTTGTTTCTGAAAAATGATGCTAAGCATGATCCAATGGTGAATGAATCTTATTGTGAAACTTTTGGTTGGGTTAGCAAAGAACATCTGGCTGAAATGAAAGAATTGAGCTACAAGGCCAATGAAGTATTGAGCAAATTGTTTGATGATGCGGGTTTAATTTTGGTTGATTTTAAACTGGAATTTGGTTTGTTCAAAGGGCAGATAGTTCTTGGGGATGAATTCTCTCCTGATGGTAGCCGTTTGTGGGATAAAGAGACATTGGACAAAATGGATAAAGATCGCTTCCGCCAAAGTCTTGGTGGTCTGATTGAAGCGTATGAAGAGGTAGCACGCCGTATCGGTGTTATTTTGGACTGATTGCGCAAACGATTACTTGGGCCGAAAGGCCCTTTTATTTGCAAGGTGCGTTAATATTGAATAGGAATTTATTTATATAGCCGCGATATATTTGTAAAAATCATTATAATTGACTAGAATTATTGCTATTTTTTACTCCATTTATGATTCATTGATTGGAATAAGTTATTTATTGTTCATTATTCATATTGAGAATGTTTCTGATGATAGGTTGTTAAATGACCTAATAAAGGTATTGACATTGTAGAATAAGGTATCAATTTTATTTTTCGGCTATTTTCTTGTGATAGCGTTTATAAACATTTCAATCAGATCGTGATAAATGCGGGTATTTTGCGATAATTGCATTTTGCTAAATGTGAACCAGATCTTGCTGTTGTGATCGATCTGTTATTAATAACTTTGATGTTGGCTGCATATACTGATGTTGCAAATAACATTTTTAATTTGAATGAGGTGCCATAACCTAAAAATGAAAAGCGTCATGTCAAAGAATTTAACTGTATGGCGGATACTGCTACAGAGTGCCGTACCATTTAAGGGGACAGTTGTATGTGCGTTTTTGGCCTTAACCGTTACATTATCGTGCGATCTAAGCGGCCCTTATATTATCAGGAATTATGTTGATAAGGCGACATCAGGAACGACTGTTGATCAACTTATCATGTTGGCAATCATTTATGTTTTTATTGCGTCGATTGGTGTTATCGGTAGTCTGGTAACCAGTTACATGAGCACCAAGGCCGGTTGGGGTATTGCTGATACCATTAGATATAAGCTCTTTCACCATGTGATGACAGTTTTACCTGTATTGGAAATAGAACGGCGATCACAGGGAGAATTGCTGGAAAATATCGAAGGTAATGCTGATATTATAGGAAAAACGATTTCTAAAGCAGGCTTTAAGGCCATTGCTAATGTAGCGCTGACACTAGGGACATTGGTCATTATATTCAGCGTCATGCCTCAGGCAGGTATTGCCATAGCCATCGTCGTCATACTCGTGGCGTATGTGTTGATTCAGTTAACCAGACTTTCTGTTCGTCGTTGGCTAATTGCGCGAAATGAAAAAGCCCGAATCTTTGGTTTTGTCGGTGATTCATTGCATGCAATGGATGATTTACAGCCATTGTCGCAGGCGCATTGGCCAGCCATTGCATTTCGTAAAATGCTGTCAATGTTGCTCAAATTTGAACGCAGTGCTTATATTGGCGGCCGGGTTTTTTGGCCAATTACCCAGATCTTCTTTGCACTCTGTTTCGGTATAGGTTTTGGTTTTGGGCTTCAATTACTTGGTGAGAACAGCTTAAGCATCGGCACATTAACGATGGTTTATCTTTACGTTGATAAACTGCGGGAGCCGGTGGAGGATATGTCATCGGAAATAGAGCTGATACAGAAATTATTTGCTGCTTTATCACTTTCGGCAAAAATGTTAAATGAAGGCGCCCCTGATAAATCATCGGATAATTTATTGCCTGATGGTCCTCTCTCTATCCATTTCGATAATGTTGATTTCAGTTATAACGGAGAAGAAACGCAGGTTTTGCATGGCGTTAATTTTTACGTCGCTCCGGGGAGTAAAATTGGCATTATTGGTAGAACGGGGGCAGGAAAAAGTACCATTCTTAATTTGATGTGTGGATTTGCGCGACCTGATTCAGGAAGAGTGACCATTGGCAATGTCGATGTCTCAACGATTAAGCCGGAAGAGTTTGCGAAAAAGATTGCTGTTCTCAGTCAACGTTCTCATCTGTTTTCCGCAACATTGCGGGAAAATTTAACGCTTTTCAGTAATGAAATATCTGACGATCAAATTTGGGAGGTTCTTCAAGAATTAGATGCGCTTGAATGGGTTAGGGCACAACCAGATGGTCTTGATACACAGGTTGGTACTAATGGTCTGATGCTATCAGCAGGAGAAATTCAAATGATAGCGGGTGCCAGAGTAATGTTACAGCATTGCTCGTTGGTGATTATTGATGAAGGAACTTCTCAACTTGATCCCCGAACGGAAGAGAGTTGGCTGAAATTGCTTGAAAAGTTAAGTCGTAATTGCACTGTCGTGATGGTTGCACATCGCCTTCACACACTGTCGGTCGTTGATGAAATTATCATTATCGATGATGGGCGGATTCAACAGCGAATCCCTGAAACAGAAATCGCAATGTTAACGAGTAATCATGGGTTCATGGTATGACTATATCCAATGTATCAACTAAACTGAAAATGTTACCGGCCTTGACTGAGCTGATAAAAAAGTTTGCTCCGCTCTATTTCATTACCATGTTTGTGTGGACATTGATGCATGGTTTTCCTCTGTTGATTGGTTACCAAATCAGCAAATTACTCGATAGAGCGATGAATGAGCCGACTAACCCTGTGGTCTGGTGGTTGCTTGCCTCTGCGATTGCCACAATGGTTTTGCGATCGCTGTTCCTGTTCTTGGGGTTAACCTTTGATTTTACGTTAATTTTCAAAGTCAGTGCTTACCTGAAAGAGCGGGTTTTATGGGGAGTGAGCCACTGTTCCCGCAATCAGAGACAGACTTTTTCTCAAGGCGATATTCTGAACCGTATTCGTGATGATAGCGATGAAATTGCGGAATTTCTAAGTTGGACTTCTGATTTTATTTACCGCGCATTACTTTTAATTATCGCATTAGTTGTGCTTATCAACACTGACATAATAACCACACTAGCTCTTATGCCTATGATTGTGGGCCTTTGGGTCGGAGCGATACTTAAACGCAAGGTAGGTAATTTACAGAAGAATAAACGTCAATCGCAAGGGGATATTGCCGGCAAGATTACTGACGTCTTAACGGGTATACGCGACTTGCGCCTTAGCAACAAAATGGAGGGGCAGATTGAGCGATTATCGCAGAAATTTGTCAGTCGACGGGCGATTCAAGCCAAACATCAGGTATTTACTGACCTTCTTTCTGGGCTGTTCAAAAATATTGTCATACTTGGGACATCGGCTGTTTTATTGATAGTGAGTAAACGGATCGTTGATGGCAGTTTTACTGTCGGGAATCTGGCACTATTTTTGACCTATATCGGTTGGATCAGTGAACAGATACTCTTCTTTGGTCGGTCAGTTGCCTATTATAAAAATGCTGATGTGTGTTATGGGCGAATCAGACAGTTTCTGGCAAATAATAAAGTAGATAAAAAAGAGACCAAAGAATATGAGCCAGATGAAATTCTGCATAAGTTAAGTGTTAATCATCTCGCTTACTCAAAAACTCAGCCCCCAGTTTCGTTTGAGGCAACGGCTAATCAGGTTATTGGCATTGTCGGTGATATTGGTTCGGGTAAAACCACCTTTTTGCGTTACCTGATTGGTCTGGAAAAATCCAGTTCCGGCAGTGTACTGTGGAATAACAGAGAGGTTTTAGGCAATGAAAACTGGTGGCGGAATCCACGTATTGGATATGCCAGACAGAAAGCCGGTTTTTTTGGTGGAACCGTAAGGCAAAACCTCGCGTTGGGTGATAAGGATATTGATGATGATGTCATGGTACGGGCGCTGGAGGCGGTAGGTTTAACGCCCGGCTCATATGAATTGCCAGAAGGGCTTGATACCGTCATTAATTCTGGTCGTGCCGGTCAATTATCTGGCGGCCAGCGTCAGCGTTTGGCATTAGCCCGGATGTTATGTCGTCCCGCTGATGTTTATATTGTTGATAACTGCGATTCGTCATTAGATATGGATACAGCCCGTCGTTTATGGGCGGTTTTACCTGAGCATTGGCCTGGTTTGTGGATTGTTGTCTCGCATAATGCCGATCTTCTCGCTAAAGCGGATCATATTGTTACCGTTCAACAGCGGAGAGAAATAGCATAATCCATTGGATATCCACTCCTGGCTAAGTCGGTAGGAGTGGATGTCAATAATGAAATGGTATATATTTTTTTATATCAAACGAGGAGGGACTATGGGTAAACAAGCTGTTTTTACTATGAAACTTGAATCAGATCTGCGTGATCACTTTATGGCTGCTACGGCAGCAGAACACCGCCCAGCTTCTCAAGTTGTCCGTGAACTGATGCATGAATATGTCCAGCGTCATAAATATCGTGCTTTCCTTCAGGAAAAGGTTGATATCGCACGCCAATCTGTAAAAGAGGGTAATGGTGTTGAACATAGCGACGTAAAAGCGATTTTTGCGGCTCGAAGAGAACAGGTTAAGGCTCGTAAGTGAACGTAATTTGGACATCTCAGGCGCTTTGCGATAGCGAGGCAATATGGGAGTACCTTATTGTAAGAAATCCGGACGCTGCACTCAAAATGGACGAACTGTTTGAGTCAGCGGCTGATCGATTAGCAGATTTCCCTTATATCGGTCATGCCGGAGAGATCTCTGGTACTTTGGAGTTTTTTCCACACGAACACTATCGACTGGTTTATGAGATTAGTAGTGAAACTGTCTGGATTTTAGCTTTAGTGCATACATCACGGTTGTGGCCGTAGGAAGTTGAGTAATTACATGCTTATTAAGAAATTAATTGCCACATTGGAAGGTGAAATACAGATATTAATAACCACATTGCTTAATGAGCAATGGGAAGCCGCTAGGGAATTAATGAATGAATCATTGCGTATGGCGGCTGATGATTTAGCTTTAACTGTATTGGCAGACAGTTTGTGTAACTCAGATATCGATATTATTTATCAGCAGCAAGGTGCTTGTCATCTGCGGCTAAATACTCTCAATGGAAAGCTCAATCTTTATATTGGGATTAAAGATCGGCAAATTGATTCGCTCACGTTATCTCGATGCCCAATACCTGATGCGTATACAAAACAGGGTATTTTTATCGAAAAAACGTTAAAGACGTTTGGTCTTAGAGATGTCCCGGATGGTTTGGTCTGTTTGCCATCACCACATAATGATGCCAAAGCACTTGTTTTATTGCTTGCGGGTTCTGGTCCGCATTCGATGGATTATGATGTTGGGCCTAATTCACTGTTTCGTATGCTGGCACATGAATTAAGTCAATATGGAATTGCGAGTGTACGTTTTGACAAACGCTATTACCGTATCCGGCAGAGAAATATGGACCCTGAGGTTGTCGATCTCAATACGGAAATTGTTGACGATGCTTGTAATATACTGACCGGTTTAATGGGACATATTGAATTTCATGATGTGCCAGTATTTCTGGTTGGGCATAGTTTCGGCGGATATGTCAGCCCATTAATTGCAAGGAACTTACAGCAAAAATCGGGTTTAGATGTTACGGGTATTGCGATGTTGGCGGCACCTTTCCGTAATTTACTCCGGGTGATTTTATCCCAATTACCCAGTGGGAAAGAGCAAAATACAGTATCTCTTGAGAGCTTTTTGTCAGTGCCGGATAGTTATCTCAAACAGATTGAGGATTATCATGCATTTGACTGCTTAAACAGCTTGCCTGCAATGCCGTTATTTTTTGCCCAGGGAGATCAGGATTTCCAGATTTTGCATAATGTTGATTTCACGATGTGGAAAACTGCACTGCAAAATAATAGGCAGGCAGAGTTCAAACTCTACACTGGATTGAATCATATTTTATTGCCCACAATGGGGTGCGATGGTGGAGAGGATTATCTGCACCCAGGTCAGATCCCGGTGCAGGTAATTGCAGATTTGACTGCATGGATCATCCACCATTCGTCATGAAATAGGCAGCGCTATTCATTTTTTGCGAGCAGTTTGACCCAATCGTTGATTGTCGGCCAGCGGGCTAAATCTGCAAAGTTAATTGGATACCCCGCATCATTTAGCCGATCAACCAGCATCAGCATTTTTACCGAATCGAAACCGATATCAAAAAGGTTTTCATCCTCCGGTATTGTCTCTGCTTCCGGGTGAAGCGCTCTGATTTCTCGATGTAAAATTTCATAGATAAGCTGATTTTTCATTGTGTCTCCAGAAAGTTTTATGAAACAAAACAAACTACAATTCTCTGATCCCTTCGATTGGCGCTGATGCGGCTGCGCGATGTGATGGATATACACCAAACACAACGGTAATAAAGCAGGCTGCGAGGGAAGCGAGTAAAAAGGAATAGAAAGAGAAGCCAACTGTAATATCAAATAATAATAAAATTCTGAAACCGATAAATGAGAATAACAATCCTAATAGTGTTCCCAATAATGAAATCAAAAATGCTTCGGTAAGAAATTGGTAAAAAATATCAGAATAACTTGCTCCTACGGCAAGACGTATACCAATCTCTCTTCTACGTTCTCTAACACTGATGAGAATGGTATTCATGACACTGACACCGGCAACAAAGAGAGTCACTGATGATATTGACAATAGGAAAAGATTAATTTTTGACTGGGTTTCATGCAACGTTTTCAACAATTCGGTGGTATTACGTATCTCGTAGCGTTGTTGATGTTTAAACCGTGACAACCGTTGTTCAATCGCGTATTTAACCGGTTCAATATGAGAGGCGTCTTTGGCTTTCAACACCATGCCACTAGGAGGCATATTGCCGAACAGCCGTACCAGATAGCTGTTGCTTGGCAAAAATGCGGCATCATCTACTCCTGCGTCCATACCTTCGCCTTTCTGTGTCAAGATACCGATAACTTGCATTGAGATGTCGTTGATCTTAATGTTTTGCTCGAAAGCAGTTTCTTTTTGTGGAAAAAGTCGCTCGGCCAGAGAGGCCCCCAAAATAACGACACTTGCCAGGGCAGCATTGTCTTGTGGTGTGTAAAAACGTCCACGATCAATCACCAGATTACGGATAATCGCGATATCCGCATTGGCACCAATTAATTGAACATCAGCAGTGCCTTGTGGAGAAACTATCGTTCCTGGCGCAGTGTAAAAAAGAGTACTGTGGCTGATATGGGGATTATCTGAAAGTGACGTTATATCCTCTTGTGTCAGATAATCATTATACGAATCGAAAGCGCCGTTTTCTTGTCCCTTATATTTTACTGAAATGATATTACTTCCCATTGAGGAGACCATCTTAACAATATGATGCTTGGTTTCTGTACCAATTGCTTGCATGATCACAATCGAAGCTACGCCGATGGCAATGCATAATAGCGTCAGGAAGAGCCGTGTTTTATGAGCGGTGAGAGAGCGTACCGTCATCTTGAGATTAAATAGGATGACAGTTGAATAAATGTTAAATTTTGAAGTTATTTTACTCATGCTCATTGAGCCACCAAAGAACCACTGTCCAGATAGAGTCGGCGTTTGGCATATTCGGCAACAACTTGGTCATGTGTTACTAGAATGATGCCGCATCCATTATGATGTAATTCAGTAAAAAGTTGCATGAGGTTGGTCGCATTAGTGGTATCTAATGCGCCGGTAGGTTCATCGGCAATAATAAACTTTGGATTGTTGATCAAAGCGCGAGCGACAGCAACGCGTTGCTGCTCTCCCCCTGACAGATGGCGCGGGTATTTATCTAATACATTGTCAAGCTGGAGACGATCGATTAAGTAACGGAAATGTTCTCTGTCATAATCGAAGTTTCTTTTTAAGTAGTACATGGGCATCAAGATATTGTCATCAATGCGATAATTTTCCAGCAGGTTGTAATTTTGAAAGACAAAGCCAAAATATTTTCGCCGTAAAAGCGCCAATGAATGAATCTTTTGCTGAGTTACCGTGAGATCGTTAATAAGATATTCTCCCGCACTGGCGATATCCAAAAGCCCTATTATATTCAATAAGGTACTTTTGCCTGAACCGGAGCGACCAAGAATAGCAACATAATCATTCTGGTCTATGGTTAAGCAAATATCTTTCAGGACAAGATGTTGTTTACCCTCATTACCATAGGTTTTGCAGATATTATTTAGCGTTATCATTTTGGCTCTTCCCAAGATTATCTTGTTTGACAAGTACAACGATCTGCTCGTTATTCTGTAATCCGCTGATAACGACTGAACGTCTTCCATTGTTATGACCGATCAATAATTTTCTTACTACGATGTTTCCATCTTTCATCTCACGTAAAAAATAGGTCGTTAGATCATCGTTCAAAGGTTGATGCCGTTTATTATTCAGTATGTCACTGGGGATGGTCACTACTCCGGTGCTTTCGTGGGTCACAATAGTGACATCCGCACTCATACTGGGTTTAAGCAGGAAATTATCATTAGGGACATCAAATAGCACGGTATAATAAACAGCATTATTAATGAGATCGGGTTTATACATAATCTTCTTAACATTACCGTGCCATATATGCTGATTTGTACTATAGATCTTGAAGGAAGCTTTTTGCCCCGTCACGATTTGGTTAATATCTGCTTCGGAAACTTTTGCATAAACCGTCATATTTTTGAGGTCGGCAATTTGCATGAGAACCGGTGTCTGTTGATTGACATTTAGCGTTTGCCCGGGGTCAACATGAATTGCAGTCACGACGCCGGCAATAGGCGAATAGATTTGAGTATAACTGAGGTTGACTTCTTCGCTGTACAAAATATGTTCATTTTGCCTGATGTCTGCTTTGAGGCTTTCAATTCTTGCCTGACTTTTTTTGACGCCAAAAGCAGCTTCATCCAGCAGTTGCTCGCTGGTTGCGGAGTGCAGGCTAAGCGCTCTTTGGCGCTTTTCCGTGATGACCAGAAGCTGATAAGCGTATTGTTCCTCCTGCAACATGGCTCGCAATTTTTCTAGTCGCGCTCGGCTTGCCTCAACTTTAGTACGATAAAAAGTATCATCAATGCTAGCGACCAGCTTACCTGCTTCAACGATATCTCCGACTTCAACATATAACTTGGTTAACTGGCCTGAGATTTGGCTACCAACATTGACCTGACGGGTTGGTTGTACAACACCGGCAGCATTTACTGTAGTAATAACATCACCTAACGTTCCGGTGACGATTTGTTCTGTCATCACCGTAGATGTCTCTTTTGGGCTAAAGTGGTTATAAGCCACGGCAAGAAAAGCGATCATGATGATGGTGATAACAACCCATTTCTTTTTTTTGACCAGCACAATCAGCACCCATTTTACGATTTGTTATCGTTCCGTATCGCCAGGCATCGGGTTATGCTGAGTGCCTATGCAATCCAATAAATCAATCAAAAACAGCCCCATGTCGCTGATGATATCTTCAGAGAAAATATCATCATCGTAGAGCCATTCCAGACCTATTCCAGTTGGCAAATTGATCAGTTCGAGCGCAATATCTCCTTTAGGCTTAAGCCCCTTGATTTTTTCTTTGGTGCAACGGGTTTCACCAAGATATAAACCGGTTTCAAACCCTATTTGAGAAGAAAAATAGTAGGTAACTTCCGGCAATTGCATATCGTGGTGGTGATGAAGATGCTGTTTTAAATAGGCTAGTGAGATATTGGAATGAGTATTCGCGTCTGCCAGAAATTCGCGGACATATATGGATAGGTTAATCAGCGAAGTTTCCGTAGTAACGTAGGGCAGCAGTAGTGTGGTTGCGAAGCTACCAACACTGTCAAACGATATGGGAGGAACGCGGTTAGCACAAGGAATACCGACGATAATTTCATCTTTATTGAGTAATGAATTAATGGTCATCAGAAATGCGCCAATCACAATATGTTCCAGAGTCACCGCATATTTTTTCTGCGTGCTGGATAGTTCGGCCATTAATTGTGGAGACAACGGCATTGAATAACGTCGGCCTCGGGCCCTAAGATGAGCCTCCGATGAATCATTATTCTGTCCGGCAACCGAAAGGACGTTGAACAATTTTTCTGTCCAAAAATGTAATGTTTCGTCTGACATGCGCTGATTAATGACATTAATGCCTGTTTCCGTCGCGGCTTCAATCTTTGGTACATTATCTGCGTAAGCGGAAGATAATTTTTGCAACACATGAGCAATCGACATCCCGTCACAAAATGCATGATGAAAATTTAATAAAAGATAGTGCTCATGTTCTGCTATTTTTAATAACTTAAAATATACCGGTGGATTATCTTGCAATGCTATCGGCTTAAATGCCATATCATTTAAGATCTTGCGTAATGAAATTTCAATATTGATGCCGGTAGCATGAGTTAAATCGATATATTCGAAAGGCAGGTTATCTTCAATAGCAGGTGAGAAGGTTAAAGAGAGTTGCCCATCTATTATGGTGACTCTTTGGCAGAGGACAGGGAAATATTGCATGATATACAGTAAAGCATAACGTAATTTCTTTAAATCAATCTCGCCGGTTAAATGATAATACAGCGGGATATTATGAGCGCCGGAACGATTAGAGATAGTATCGATGATCCAATAATACTGGTCGTGTTGTTCTGTCAGGCAAGTGCTATTTTTATCGATTAAAACCGGTATTTGCCCTTGTTGAATGACAGATTGTAATAGATAACCTAATCTAGGGGCGTGATAGAAATCTTCCAGGTGAATAGAACAATTAAAACGTTGCTGAATCTTGTTAATTAATAATAATGCCTTAAGCGAAGTACCGCCTGCGTCAAAGAAATTAGTCTCTTCATCAACAATGCCATCGCTATCGCCAAAAACTTCCCGCCATAAAGTAAAAAATATTTCTCGTTTTTCGCCTTTAATCTGCGAAATATTATCTTCTTTATTCAACGCGGATATTGGAGCAGAATTGTTGGATGATGATAATTCGACAATAAAAGGTACCTGCAATTTTGGATAACATCCACGCAGGAATGAGACGATTTCGTGACGTGTAATTGAGCATGATCTATCAGGGATAAATATATTAATATATTGGTAGCCAGTTTCATTTTCTTTTATCGCTAAATGAATGTCATCAATATTAATCGCCGCTGTAAGTAATTTTTGCATTTCATCCAGATCGACACGTTTCCCGTCAATTTTATGCTCTTTATCCAGACGGCCAATGAAATTTAAATTCCCTTGGGCATCGTAAAATCCACGGTCTCCGGTTAAATAATAGATTTCTCCATCGTTCAACTGTAAGAATTTACGTGAAGTTGACTGATTATCATTAATATATCCAGTACAGATAGAATCGCCACGGATGCATATTTCTCCATTACTGCCATTAATGATATTATTAGTTCCATATTCCCGAATAACGATAGTGGTATTGGCTAGCGCTTTACCAATGATATTACCGGGTTGAAATTTATCATCTATTTTGTGACTGCTAGCCACAACACAACATTCTGTTGGGCCATAAGAGTTAATCAGAGAAATACCACATCCTACTTTTTCCAACCAATGATGAATGGCTTTATCCATTGCCAGATCGCCACCGATAATTGTCATTCTAATCGAAGGTGCGAGTTCTTTAATAGCGGCATGTAGGAAAAAGACAATTTGATGCCAATAATTGGTAGGGAAATTAACTATAGTGACCGATTGTGCATGGCAAAATGAAAATAGTGTCTCAAGTTCAACGATCATATTATCGTTGGCAATGGCTAATGTGGCGCCTTGATAAAAACATCCGAACACCTCTTCAATATAAGCATCGAAAACGGGTGTGCTAAAATTGAGAATAACGTCATCTTGTTTAATATCATACTGCTCTGTCATTGCAGTCAAATAGGCATAAAGCCCCTTAAACGTTATCGGTACTGCTTTTGGTACACCTGTGGTGCCTGATGTGAAAAAGATATAGGCTTCGTCTTCTTGAGTCGCGGGGCGTTTTATATCATACCCCAGAAATATCTCGGAAGGGCGAGTTTCTATATCTTCAATAAAGAGAATATGCGTATTATTAACACCGTTTACTTTTTCATGGCAATGACGAGCAGTGATTAATAAAGAAATATTCAGACTATTTAATATGTTATTTATCTCTTCCTGGCCAAATGTCATATTGATTGGGACAAAACATAATCCCGCAGTATGGATTGATAATATAGATAATAAGGAATCCACTCCTCTGGGTAATAACACTGCTACCCTTCGGTTTTGTAGTGGGCAGGATAATAGCAATTGACTGAAAGTGAATAATTTACGGTAAAGTTCACCATAATTAAGGCAATGCACGGCGTTTATTTCTGCTTGATCCCCATAAATGACTGATTTTTTGTCCGGCAATACTGCAACGATTTGTACTATTCGGGCAATAATATTCTCTTTGATAGGGTGATTAACGAGAATATTTTCTAGGTTATCCAAGCTAGATATAATATTATCCTTTGGTTCAATTTCTTTATATTTCACCCAATATGCCTCAACCGTTTCATTAATATTTTCTGCAATCGTACTATAAATACGTAAATAATCGTCGATCAAAGTATGGGCGGCAAAATGACTATACAGGCGGCTCCCCACATCTAATTCAACTAATGCTGATTTCCCATCAGGATAAAACCGGATGTTAATACCATAATTGTTGACTGCGCCGGAAGTCATACAACCGCGAATGGCGCGATTATCTTTCATAAGATCATGTTCAAGCTCATGCAGCAAATTAACATAGGGGGCGGCAGTGAATTGATCTGCTCGATTGATTGCTTCATCATTTAAATCATTTATATCAATACGGCTATGCTTGCTATGCAGACTAATTTGCGACTGTATTGCTACGAGGATCTGTTTTATGGTTGCCTGCGGGGCTAAAGAAACCATCAGAGGCAAGGTGTTCATTGCCGGGCGATAATAGCGGTATTCTCCTTTATCACGTCGGTTAGAGAAGGGTAAATTGATGATACTTGTTGATACGCGGCCTCGTTTGGTCATTTGCAGACATAAAGCCAACATCATCATTAATTTATCATTGAAAGTAAAACTATTGTTGTTTGCGGTGAGCGGCCGGTTTACTTTAATTGCTTTTGAGGGAAATAGGCGTTTACGGGCATAGTCCTCTAATTTGGGCAGTTGGTTGAGGTAATTATTCCAATACTCTTTGTTGTTGGCATAATGCACGTTTGCTTTATATTTAACCTCGTCAAGGTAAGCTTGATAGGTAAAAATAGGCGCTGGTGTTGGGTGGAATGTTTGTTGTTCATAGCAAGACAAAACATCATGAATTAACTGTCCTATGCCCCAATAATCTGTGGCAATATGGTGAGCAATGATTCCCCAGAAACAGCATCCAACATCATTAAAGTAAAGATAATGCCTTATCGTCACACCCTTTTCAGGCGCTAGCGGTTGAGTTGTTCTCTTTGCAAAATCCGCTTTTGCCGCTGGTTCTACTGCTGGATCTGACAGTTTTATGTGTATAACTTCGACCGGTGTAGCGCTCTTTTCCTGAAAAATATTGTGTTCAGCAATACGGTAACGTAAGGAAAAACCATCATTGAAGTGATGAATGGTTATAATGGCCTGCTTCAATCTTGCTAAACTAATATTATCACTGAAGCTAACGAATTCACCGACATTGAAGACAGACTTATCGTCAGCAACAGTGTTAGCAATAGCTAAGCGGAGCTGTGTATAATTCAACGGCCAATAGTTGTTATTATATTCCATTATTTTGCGGCTCCACGCCTTGCAACTCGCCCTTTATTTTTTCAAAAATAGATTCATCTATGCATAATCCAATATTACCTTCTGAGCTAAAGCAGATAAGAGGGCGCTTGCTTACACGCAGAATGAAATATTTATTTTGTCCCTTGTGATAGTATCCAGACGAATAATGAATAATATGTATACCATTACTTCGACTAAAATCTTCCAGAGAAACACCTTCTTCTTGATGTAATGAGGAAATAACCCATTCGTGTGAATATACCCCGGACTTCATCAATAATTTTCCTTCCTTGACCACGGCTTTATTTGATAACAGTTGATAGCCTACAAATAAGACAATGATGACAAAGAGAGTTGTCGCAATACTTGCCGCCAGCTTATTGGGATTGCTGTTACTGAGCCAATATGGTACAGGCAGAAAAACTAAAGCGATCAGAACGAGCATAGCAACATTCATTAATATGACTTTGAAGTCTGGATTTAATCCCACGATATTATTCATGCTGCCGCCATTCCTAAAGATAATTCGGTAAAGAGATGAATCACTTCTTTGCGTTCTTCACGTGTTGCGGGCAGATTGATATAACCGCACTTTTGCGCCGCAAACAGGCAAGCGGTGATTTCCCTTCTGACAGCTTCTTTAACCAGTGTATCGACCATTTCTTGGTTGTTATAGAGTCTGGCAAGATGAAGAGAAGCCGTGCCGGTTGAAAGGTCGCTATGATCAAGTTTGGGTAAATAATTTGCCATACATACAGTAACCGCTGTTTGCACCGCGAGGCTTAAATAGGCTACTACGTTAACTGCCGCTGCCGCATTCACTGCTGCGACAACTCGGGTGCCGACAGCCACGTTGACCGCAGCGACGACATTGGCCCCTACCGCAAGGCGAGCAATCTCAATACTGGTATCATCTTCACTGTTTAAGGGTTCCAGAATTTCTTTCAGCCGAATAAGAGGAGGACTGTCTGTATCTTGGAGCTGATAGGATTCGATGTTTTCTTTAAAATGTGCGAACAGGCTGGCATCTTGATTGAGATGGTGATTGATTCGGCTTCTCAGACTTGAGCCCCTTTCGTTTAAACCATAGGTTTTTAGGCGGGAAAAGAGCGCTTCATAGTCGTTGATTTTTACCGCATTCATTAAATCTTTATCATAAGTGATGAATAACAGTAATTCTTCTGCCGAACCGGGGCTAACGATATCTTTGTCTATGCCAAATTCAGCTAACACTTTTTCCGGTGACTCCCGGTATTCTAATGCTAAATTGGGCTGTTGTTGTAGGGTTTCCCAGAATCGGTTATAGGTGATGATCTCTTCCCAAACTTCAACCGGGAGTTTGGCGTTTGACATTGACAGCCTTAGCTTATTTTCTTCAACCTCTCCCGGAGAGAGTAATGAACGTGGCACGCCAAACAGGCGGTTGCTGTCAGTGCTAGCGTTGACGGTGGGTATGACACTGCCAATAGCGGCACCGGCAGCCACGCCAATAAATGTACGTCTTTTCATCATTCGTTCCTTTATAAGTTAACGGAATTCTTTTTTTATTGAACGTTATACCCGTTATCCTTCAAGTTGCCTCTTTGTTGGCTGCACTCACTCACCCTGGTCACATAGTTATCTATGCTCCCGGGGATTCGTTCCCTTGCCGTCGAGATGCAGCTTGAAATCCATAGGGTATATATAAGATAAGATGTAACCTTTCCTTATTAAGCTTCTTCATTACTGAGATAATTTCATGAAATAATTATCTAACTGATATTTCTTGCCTGCTATATTAATTGTAAGTGTATATTGTGATGACCATAACAGTATTTGGGTATATACCCGTCATCTTTCAAGTTGCTTCTTTGTTGGCTGCACTCTCTCACCCCGGTCACATAGTTATCCATGCTCCTGAGGATTCACTCCCTTGCCGTCGCGATGCATCTTGAAATCCATAGGGTATAGAATAATTTACCCTCCGTTCGATTAAAGGTTAGATGGTACTAACTATTAGCTGGATGATGACATTTTGCAATAGGTTAGTTGATTAAATTTATATTTTGAGCGTTTAGACTAAATATATTTTTCGACAAAATATCCTTATTTAGAGTCCGATCACAAAATAACAAGTTAAAATATTCATAAAGAAGAATAAAATATTTCTTTTCCTTGATTACCACTTCATTCAATAAAAATTTACTAGCCGGAAAAGAGTTATTTTGGCGATATTTGTTAGTAATAACGTTAAAATATGGATTCGATTCTGTTATATTTTTCATTCTTCAATTAAGTTAATGGTATTTTTTTCTGCTGAGTAGTAGATGAGATCCAGCCGTTCTTTAGCGTTAAATTTCTTTATTACCGGAATAATTTCTTTGTGATAATTATCTAACAGATTCCGGCGTGTCCTTTCGTCTTTATGCAAATGAGCACAGGCTTGGCAGGGATGAACGATTTTTTCCAGATTAATATTGCTATCCTGCGGGCGATATTTTTTTAGGATCTTGTACGGCCCCTCTGTTCTTAACCAGACTTTCATAAAGTCTTCTTCCTGACCTTTAAAAAGCTGAGATACATCGCCTCCTTGCAAACGACCAAGTTTCATTTCGGGGATATGCTCTAATGTCAGCCCACAACAGGCGGAAATTTCACCGTGTGGTGTTAATACAATATTTTCAAAGACCTGATCGCACCCTTTTGCCAGTTGCTGATCCCGGTTTGGAATATCTTTTCGTTCTTCGCTGGTGTCATAAAACGGCATCCAGGTATTTCGCTGTAAATTAATCTTGTTTTGCTCTTTCAGTCGCTTAATAACGGGATTCTGGGTGATCTGCGTTGCAATGGCGGAATCAAAGGTATCCTGTTCTACTGTAATCAGTGTTGTAATATTTTGTTCGGCCAATGCTTCTGCCGCTGCAATTACGCTGTCAAGGGGAATCCATTCACTGTGATCTTTCCCCGTGCTAATGTTCATCTCTGTGATGCCAGCAGCTATTAAGTCTTGGGCGATTTTTTGCGCCTTTTCTCTATTTTTCCCCCAATAACCGTTAGTCACGCAACGAGTTAATAAGCCGTGATCTGAGGCAAAGCGAATGGCTTCAATCAGATCTTTACCTAGCAGGAAACACTCCCCACCACTGAAAACAACTAACTTTAGCCCTGGAAAATTAGCTTTTGAGTGTGCAATAAATTGTTTAATTTCATCCAGGCTTAAACGCGCTTTTACCGAGGGGTTACATTCAAAACAACATTCTTTGCAAGCAGCATTGCAAGTATATGTTGTGATCACGGTAGCGGTGTTCGGATATTGTTCCCAATATCCAGGAGGGAAGCATGGCATAATTTACCCCTGTTGGATTAAAGGTGATACCCGTCATCTTTCAAGTTGCCTCTTTGTTGGCTGCACTCACTCACCCCGGTCACATAGTTTTCTATGCTCCCGGGGATTCGCTCCCTTGCCGTCGCGATGCATCTTGAAATCCATAGGGCATATACGTTACTAACTATTAGCAATATGATTTTATTTTGCAATGTATTAGGTAATTAAATTTGTATTTTGAGCGCTTGCACGAGGTATGATTTGTTACGAAATGAATTTATTTAGAAGCAGCTCACAAAATAAGAGTCGAAATATTTCTGATGGAAGATAAAGTAAATATGTATAAACAGTAATCGACGATTGTTCAAGGTATTGAATATTATTGTAAGGAATAAAATCATGTCTATTGAATTTACACGCTGGCCGGTTGAATTAGCAGAGCGTTATCGTGAAAAGGGTTATTGGCTTGGTAAACCCTTAACTGACATACTTTATAAACAATGTCAGAGACAACCTGAGGCAATAGCTATTATCTGTGGTGACCGTAAATTTAGTTATCATCAACTTGATCAACAATCATCTGCATTAGCTACAAATTTAACTTTAGCGGGAATAAAGAGAGGTGATACTGCTATCGTACAATTGCCAAATATAGCTGAATTTTATATTACATTTTTTGCGCTACTGAAAATGGGGGTAGTACCTATTAATGCATTGTTTAGCCATAATAAATTAGAGTTAATTGCTTATGCACAACAAATTGATCCAAGTCTGATTGTACTTTCGTCAGAGCATTCACTTTTACAGAATAATGATTTCCTGGAGCAATTAAAAACACATTGTCCACGCTTAAGGAATATCGTCGTTGATGGTCGCAAAATACAATATACTAATGAATTAAAATCGTGGTTAGAGTCAACAAATTTACCTTTGAATGTTGAGACGACACGTTCAGATGAAGTCGCTTTTTTTCAACTTTCAGGCGGGAGTACAGGGACCCCTAAATTAATTCCAAGGACGCATGACGATTACTATTATAGTGTGAGACGCAGTGCTGAAATTTGTGAGTTGACACAACAAACTCGTTATCTTTGTGCTTTGCCGGCGCAACATAATTATCCGTTGAGTTCTCCGGGGGCGCTTGGCGTATTTTATGCTGGTGGTTGTCTCATATTAGCAACAGATCCTGGGCCTACGACCTGCTTTCCACTTATACGTGAACATAAGGTAACAATGACTTCACTGGTGCCAGCGGCTGTTGCGTTATGGATTCAGGCGATGAGGAAATATGAATATTCACTGGAAAGTCTTCGGCTATTACAAGTCGGTGGAGCAAAGTTAAGTGAAAGTGTGGCGCGAGTGATACCAAAACTTTTTTCATGTAAGTTACAACAGGTTTTTGGTATGGCCGAAGGGTTGGTATGTTATACCCGGCTTAATGACGATGATGAATGTATATTTACCACTCAGGGTCGCCCAATGAGTGAAGATGATGAGGTACGTATCGTTGATGATAACGGCAATATACAAGCGTCAGGTTCGGCGGGTATGTTAATCATTCGTGGGCCATATACATTCCGGGGATATTATAAAAGCCCAGCACACAATGCAAAGGTATTCGATAAAGAAGGTTTTTATTATACTGGTGATTTAGCCTATATGACGAAAGAGGGTTATATATGTATTGTCGGGCGTGAGAAAGATCAAATTAATCGCGGTGGTGAAAAAATTGCTTCGGAAGAAATTGAATCTTTGCTACTCAAACATGAAGATGTTATCCATAGTGCTTTGGTTTCGATGCCTGATCCTTTGATGGGAGAAAAAAGCTGTGCTTTTATTGTGGTGGCTGATCCGAATATAAACACGTTGCAACTGAGGAAATATTTAAGGGGAATGGGGATTGCTGAATATAAATTGCCTGATCGTTTCGAGATTATTGATGTTATGCCTGTTACGCCAGTCGGAAAGATTAATAAATTATTGTTAAGAAAACTCATTCGAGACAAATTAGAAAATTAATTAATGACATGAAGGTATTAACATGACCATTCCATCATTGAAAAATTATATACTACCTCAGCCAAAAGATTTTCCAGACAATAAAGCATCTTGGTTATTAGAACCCCATAGGGCAATTTTACTTATTCATGATATGCAGGACTATTTTTTGCAGTTTTTCGGTGATAATAGCCCTCTAATCAATAAATTAATTGAAAATATCCATTTATTGAGAGTCTTTTGTAAAGAAAAAGAGATCCCCATTATATATACAGCACAACCTAAAATGCAAAGTGATGAAGAACGCGCATTACTTAATGATATATGGGGGGCCGGCTTGAATAGATCACCCCATTTACAGAATATTAGCCATGCTTTGGCCCCTAATAACGATGATATTGTGATAGTTAAGTGGCGTTATAGTGCATTTCAACGCTCTTCGTTAGAAAAAAATATAAAAGACTTAGGTCGGGATCAATTAATTATTTGCGGAGTGTATGGACATATTGGTTGCATGATTACTGCGGTTGACGCATTCATGAGAGATATCAAGCCTTTTTTAGTGGGTGATGCGATAGCGGATTTTACGCTTGAAGATCACCTCATGGCTTTAAAATATGTTGCTGAAAAATCAGGAATGGTCATGAGTACTAAAGAGATAATTTCATCAGTAAATTTCGATAAACTGAATTTATAAAAAATGCATAATAAATCGCTATTAAAGAAGAAAGAAGAAATAAGATGAAAAATAAACAAAATTTACACATGGATTTTAGTCATAAAACCATCTGGGTAACCGGGGCGGCACGTGGCATTGGTGAACAAATTGCCCGTGATTTTACCGCGCTTGGCGCTAACGTAATAGGTTTCGATCGCGTATTTGAGCAAGATAATTTGCCATATAAATGTATACAACTCGATATCAGTGATCCAGAAAAGGTCGAAATGATCTGTTCCCAACAACTGTCTATCTCAGCCGAATTAGATATTCTGGTTAATGCTGCCGGTATATTGCAATTGGGAAATATTGATGAGCTAAATATTAGTGACTGGCATCGTTGTATTAATGTTAATGCTTCTGGGGCTTTTTATCTATTTCGTAGCGTGATTCCCCATTTTAAACGTCAGCGCAGTGGCACTATTATCAGCGTCAGCTCTAATGCGGCACGTGTCCCACGTATGCAAATGGCGGCTTATTGTGCATCAAAATCAGCACTGACAAGTTTAACGCATTGTGTTGGGTTAGAACTCGCGCCGTTTGGTGTACGTTGTAATGTTGTATCACCCGGTTCGACGGATACACTGATGCAGCGTTCCATGTGGAAAACCGATGATGATGAAAAAAATACGATTAACGGGTATCCTGAGCAATATAAATTAGGTATTCCTCTCGGTAAGATTGCAAATGTTAATGAAATTTCACATACCGTACTCTTCTTGTCTTCTGATTTGGCAAGCCATATAACGCTACAAGATATTGTGGTCGATGGTGGTGCGACGTTAGCTTGTTAATTGTTTGAATTAATACGAAAATACCTGTCATTTCTGTAACGTAAGGAAAAATTGCCCTAGCCTAATAGGATTAATACCCTATAGATTTCAAGATGCAGCCAACAAAGAAGCAACTTGAAAGATAACGGGTATAGGGTATTGAAATCTATGAGTCATCTCGATCCGACTTTACTGGTGCTGCTAGTGTTGGCAGCACTGGGTATCATCAGCCACAACATGACCGTCACTCTTGCAATGCTGCTGTTGCTGGTTATCCGCATAACGCCACTGAATCATTTTTTTCCGTGGGTGGAAAAATATGGGTTGACTATCGGTGTACTTATTTTGACCGTGGGAGTCATGGCGCCTATCGCCAGTGGAAAAATTACGGTACAAGCTGTCCTCAACTCGTTTATGAGTTGGAAATCGTTACTCGCGATAGTGATAGGTGTATTAGTGTCATGGTTGGGTAGCCGGGGTGTTTCACTCATGTCTAATCAGCCATCGACAGTCGCTGGTTTGCTGGTGGGGACGGTATTGGGTGTTGCCCTGTTTAAAGGTGTGCCTGTGGGGCCGCTGATTGCAGCGGGAATTTTGTCATTGTTGATTGGTAAATCATAGCCGTTATGTTGCCGGAACTGAGTGTGATACAGACGGAAATGCAGCAGCAAGGGTTACGTCGTTTGTTGGTGTTGAGTGGCGATGATCATTGGTGCTATTTACAGGCTAATGAGTTACAGCAAAGATTTACTGGTGATTGGTTATGGATCTCTTATCGTAAACAGCACGCTGTGCTGCCGGAAAAGGCGGCCAATTTATTAGGTCAGGAATATCTGCATGGAATATTTGATGCTACCGCAGGTTTTAATGCGGAAGCGCTGGCGATATTGGCAGGCACATTGAAAGCTGGTAGTTGGTTGGTGATGATGGTTCCATCTTGGTACCAATGGCGTGATCAACCCGATAAGGATAGCGCGCGTTGGAATGAACAGTTAGATGCTATTCCAACACCGCATTTTGTTCAGCATATTCAGCAGCAAATTGTTAGTGATCCCCAAGTTTTACTATGGCGGCAAAATGATCCCTTATGTCCACCTGAATTTCCACGGCACAGCGTGTGGCAACTGCCTGATGGCAACCCAACGGCCAGCCAGCATGCTATTTTGACGCGACTTTTGCGGGCAAATCAGGGGGTATGGGTCATTACTGCGCCAAGAGGGCGAGGTAAATCGACACTTGCAGGTATGTTAATGCAGCAATGGCAAGGAAATTGCTGGTTAACTGCACCGGCAAAAGCGGCAACCGAAGTTATTAGGTGTTATGCGGGGGAAAAGGGAAAATTCTGGGCCGTAGATAATTTACTGAAATATTGTAGACAAAATAGCGTGTCAGATATTGATTGGTTGCTTATCGATGAAGCTGCTGCTATTCCAATGCCTCAATTATCTGAGTTGATCAGCTATTTTCCCCGAATATTGTTGACCACAACGGTACAGGGATATGAAGGTACCGGACGCGGATTTTTACTTAAATTTTGTGTTGGAATCCCTGATAGTCATATTCTAAACCTGACGGCTCCTGTGCGTTGGGCTGAAAATGATCCGCTGGAAAATTGGTTGGAAAACGCTTTACTGTTTGAGGATGCAATTCCTGTCAACAATTCTGATCAGGCGATCAGTTATCAGGTCTATCATCAGCAGCAATGGATTAAACAACCTGAATTACTGAGGCAGTTTTACGGCATATTAACCAGTGCTCACTACAAAACTTCACCTTTGGATTTACGGCGTTTACTTGATGCTAAAGGCATGCAATTTGTTGCGGCTCTTGGAAATAATGCCTTGATGGGGGCTTTGTGGATGGTTGAAGAGGGGGGATTGGCGCTGGAGTTAGCCCATGAAATATGGGCGGGCAGGCGTCGTCCAAGAGGAAATTTGGTTGCTCAATCGTTAGCTGCCCATAGCGGTTTACCACAGGCGGCGGTTCTGAAATCTCAACGGATCAGCAGAGTTGCTGTACAGGCTAATCATCGCAGGCAAGGTATTGCTCAGGGAATGATCGCGTATCAACGGGAAAGGGCAGAAAAACAGGGGGTGGATTTTATTTCTGTTAGCTTTGGTTATACCGCGGAGCTCTGGGCATTGTGGCAGAAATGTGGCTTCCAATTAGTGCGAATGGGAACTCATCTAGAAGCCAGCAGTGGTTGTTATACGGCAATGGCTATTTTTCCCCTGAGTGAACAAGGGGTTGTGTTGGGGATTCAAGCTCAGCAACAGCTTGCCCGTGATGCCTATTGGCTGGAATCGCAGATTGGATTTAGCTTGCCTGTTGATTACCAAACTGACCATCATCTCAATCAGTATGATTGGCAGGAACTGTCAGGTTTTGCATTTGCTCACCGACCATTTTCTGCTTCATTACCGGCCTTGCAACGATTGTTGCTGAACAGTGATTTGCCGTTGATTGCACTGAGAAATCATCTCCAGCAGGAAATGGGTGTTGAGCAATGCATCACCGTATTGAAGTTGAGTGGATATAAGGCATTAATGCGACTCTGGCGGCAAGAAACCGCACAGGCGTTGTCAAGTCTCGATAAGAAACTTGCCAAAGATTGGCAAGAGTGGACTACGGCTTTTTCTGTGGCCAATCATCTTCATCATCCCACTTGCTATTAAGATCCCGATGAGGAGGCCGTTCCGGTTTATTGTCCAGAAATTTTTTAACATCCAGTCGGCGTAACTCTTTAATGGCATTGAGAAGAACGCCAACCAATAAAATTAAAATAATCCACCAGTAATCAGCTAACCATTGCATTAGGTTGTCTCCTGCGCAACATAGAGGTAATTTTCAAATATATAGGGTAAGTTAGCAGATAACCAGTCAATGCCAGCGATGTCATGCTGCTGCCATACATCCAGTAACTTCTGCTGAGTTAGCAATTTTTCCAATTGCTTGGCTAATGGTTGGTAGCTGATATGCCATGGTTCATCAGCGACGCCGCTATTGTGACTGATAAAAGGACGATAAAAACCGAAATGAGCCATATTCTCGGTCAACCAATGAGTTAATGGTGCGAAATAACCCCCCTTTTCATATTCCCAAGGTTCGAGTAATAACGTCTGGTTATCCGGTAGCATTGTTGGATCATAAATATCCAGATCTGTTCCCCAGTGATGACGACTACCACCGGGCAGGGCAGACCAACGAAGAATTGCCTTACAGCGTTCTCCCTCTGATAACTGGGTGATATCCATTGGCTGGCTGTTTTCATCCAACACAGGGCGTTCACCACGGAATTTCCCATTCCAGATAGCTTGCTGACGTTGAAAATCACGGAACGTGCTGGCCGGTTGCAGATGAATTCCAGCCTTTTCAGCGGCTTGTTGCATGGAAAGAAAAGCATTGGCGGCTTCTGGTTGTAATCGGTGATTGCCAAAGAGAGAAGTCAAATGGCCAGTCGCCAGACCGGTTAACATATTTGCTGTGATCACTGGATTAACTGCTCCATAACACGTTGATAAATCCGGCTAAGTTGTTGCAGATCGGCGGCGTTGACGGACTCATTAACTTTATGAATTGTTGAGTTGAGTGGCCCCAGTTCGACAACTTGAGCGCCCATCTGAGCGATAAATCGTCCATCGGATGTACCACCACTGGTAGATAATTCAGGTTGATAGCCACAATATTGGTCTATTGACTGGATGACGGCATTGACTAACTCACCTTTGGCGGTTAGGAAAGGCTGGCCTGCCAGTATCCACTCAATCGTGTAATTGAGATTGTGATTTTTGAGGATAGTTTCAACCTGTTCACGGATTTGGCTGTCAGTCAGTTCTGTACTGAAACGGAAATTGAATTGAACTTGCACATTCCCTGGGATCACATTATGACTGCCTGTTCCCGCGTGGATATTGGCAATTTGCATACTGGTCGCCGGGAAAAATTCATTCCCTTCATCCCAATGTGTATTGACCAATGTCTGTAACGCAGGAAGAACACGGTGGATTGGGTTATCAGCTAAATGCGGATAGGCAACGTGGCCTTGAATACCGTGAACAGTGAGATTCGCAGTCAAGGAACCTCGACGGCCATTTTTCACCATATCGCCAAGACGATGCTGGCTAGAAGGTTCACCTATCAGGCAATAATCCAATCGTTCATTGCGGGACATCAAGGCTTCAACCACTTTAACGGTGCCGTGGGTGGCTTTCGCTTCCTCGTCTGAAGTAATAAGAAAGGCCAGACGTCCATTATGGTTGGGATGGGCGGCGACGAAACGTTCAGCCGCGACAATCATGGCCGCTAATGAGCCTTTCATATCCGCCGCACCCCGGCCATATAACATGCCATTACGAATAGTGGGCTCAAATGGGGGATATTCCCACTGAGATTCATCGCCTGCAGGGACGACATCAGTGTGTCCGGCAAAGGCTAACGTCGGGCCTATGCCGCGATAGGCCCAAAAATTGTTTGTATCACCAAAGGGCATCCGTTCAATGGTAAAGCCAATTGCTTGCAAATGAGCGATCATAATATCTTGGCAACCTTTATCGTCCGGGCTGATAGAGGGTTGTCTGATAAGTTGTTGTGCAAGTTCAATTACAGGGCAAGTCATTTCAGAGTGCCTCAGCAAAAAATTGCTGATATTCATCCATTTTATAACCTAATAGACAATCACCTTTTGCAGAAATTAATAGTGGACGTTTGATAATAGCGGGTTGTTCCAACATCAACGCTTTAGCTGCGTCAGCATTATTAATTGTTGCTCGTTGTTGATCGGTCAGTTTACGCCAAGTTGTACCACGGGTGTTAATTAATGATTCCCAACCCAGCTTGTCAATAAATGACTGCAAAATTGCTGCATTGAGTCCATCAACACGGTAATCATGAAACAGATAAGTAATTTCCTGTTCTTCCAGCCAACGACGGGCTTTTTTTATCGTGTCACAATTCTTGATCCCATAGAGAGTAAAAGCGGGTTGAGAAGGTTTATCCAATATCATTTAACAGATCCTTAAAAAAATTTAAATACCTAAACATAATGCTGGAAAATGCCTGTTTTATCCAGATGATATCCTGATTTTTATTATCGGAGACACCAAAACAGGAGACTCAATTTTATTGGCCTGCTCTCATAGGGGGTATTTGCTACATAACATTTGCTACATAACATTTGCTACATAACATTTACTACATAACATTTACTACATAACAACGATAAGTAAGAGCCGACCCTCGGTAATAAGCTCAAGGAGCGGCTCGGAAGAAGTATTAGGCTACTCCGTTTTTCCTATGTTGCAAATACATGATGGTTGCAGCCAGGCGGGAACGTACATTCAGTTTTTTTAACAAGTTTCTGATGTGTACCTTCACTGTCTCTTCAGAAATAAATAGGACATCAGCAACTTCCTTATTGGTCATGCCGCTGGAAACTTCTTTTAATACATCTAACTCACGTTTGGTCAATTCAGATAAAGGATCAACATGTTTATGACGGTTAGCAAGATGTTGGTATATTTTTTCACTAAATACAGTTTGTCCACGAGCAGCATGGCGAATACTGCTTAATAACGAATCTAAGTCGCTATCTTTAAGTAAGTAGCCATTAGCGCCTGCGTCAATGGCTGCGTAAACATCATTTCGATCATCTGAAACGGATAATACCAGTACATAGGAATTGATCCCTTTTCTACGGATAGATTTAATCGTGTCCACGCCTGAAAGACCATTCATATTGAGATCTATCATAATGACATCAGGTTTCAGCTTGCATGCAATATTTATTGCTTCTTCACCATTGTCAGCTTCCGCTGTCACGGTAAGCGCTCGATCGAGCTCTACAATCTGTTTCAAGCCATGGCGAATGAGAGGGTGGTCATCAACTATCATCACTGAATGGTTATACATTTTCCTTCTCCCTTAAATAAGTAAAGCCACGAAATGCAGACTTTGAATTTGATTAAAAGGCAGTAATGAATGGGGCTGCCCTAAATTAAATTGCTATGAAAAAATTTTATCAAAACCGATTGATTTACAGAATTGATAGCTCTGTAAGTCCAGAAAGCACATCCTGATATAAAAATATAAATAGCGCAAATTAGTTTGATAAGTAAAAAAAGAAGATGAGTAATTTTCACAAAAAATACATAACTTCGCTTCTTTTAATGATGTTAAAAATCAATATGTTAAATGAGTGATTATTAGATTTGTTTTCTTTTATAAAATTTATTTTAATTGAATTTATATTGAGAGTTTTTCCATGTTATAGTTATTATAGTTACTATAACTTTAATGATATTGTATAAAGGATAATGTTTCTGTCTTTATTTTCCTAGATTAAGTGCCCATCCCAATAAGCGTAAATTAGGTGTAATTGTTGCAGTCCGTTCTTATAAATGAACAGTGAGCACTGCCTGGGTTCGCTCTTTTGTTCTTTATGGCAAAGAGTGGTATTAGTGGAGAAATTGGCTAGTGCTTTTTATGAGCAAAAAAGTGTTACTTTATTGATAAGATGCTGTCCATGTTATGATTTGACACACAGTACCTATTATACCCTATGGATTTCAAGATGCATCGCGGCGGCAAAGGAGCGAATCCCCGGGAGCATAGCAAACTATGTGACCGGGGTGAGCGAGTGCAGCCAACAAAGAAGCAACTTGAAAGATGATGGGTATATACTGCTCTTGCCCTTACTCCAGATTGTATATAAAGGATCCGACGATGGATGAAAAATTAAAACAGAGTGCATTGGATTTTCACCAGTTTCCACAACCAGGAAAAATCACGGTTACTCCCACTAAGCCTCTGATAACTCAGCGAGATTTGGCCTTAGCTTATTCACCGGGTGTTGCTGCGCCTTGCCTGGAAATTGCAGAAGATCCATTAGCGGCTTACAAATATACTGCGCGGGGCAATCTTGTGGCAGTGATATCTAATGGTAGTGCGGTCTTAGGATTGGGGAATATTGGTGCACTGGCAGGTAAGCCCGTGATGGAAGGAAAAGGTGTCCTGTTTAAAAAGTTCTCAGGTATTGATGTATTTGATATTGAAGTTGATGAGTCTGATCCTGACAAATTGATTGATATCATTGCGGCATTGGAGCCGACGTTTGGGGGGATTAACCTCGAAGATATCAAAGCACCGGAATGTTTCTATATTGAGAAAAAACTGCGGGAAAAAATGAACATTCCGGTATTCCATGATGACCAGCATGGCACAGCGATAATTTGTACTGCTGCTGTTTTGAATGGCTTGCGGATTATGAAAAAAGAGATTTCAGCGGTTCGCTTAGTCGTTTCTGGTGCCGGTGCTGCCTCAATTGCCTGTATGAACTTGCTGGTTGCGCTTGGGTTGCAACGCAAGAATATTGTGGTATGTGACTCTAAAGGGGTGATTTATCGTGGTCGCGATAAAAATATGGAAGAAACTAAAGCGGCCTATGCGATTGAAGACAATGGCAGCCGCACATTAGGTGATGTTATTCCTGGGGCAGATATTTTCCTCGGATGTTCCGGCCCTGGCGTGTTGACTCAAGACATGGTGAAAATGATGGCTAAAGATCCACTCATCATGGCATTGGCAAACCCTGAACCAGAAATTTTGCCACCCTTGGCAAAACAAGTTCGCCCTGACGCAATCATTTGTACTGGTCGTTCTGATTATCCGAATCAGGTTAATAATGTGCTCTGTTTCCCGTTTATTTTCCGTGGTGCGCTGGATGTTGGTGCAACAACCATTAACGAGGAGATGAAGCTCGCCTGTGTTCATGCGATTGCGGATTTAGCGCTAGCGGAGCAGAGTGAAGAAGTGGCTTCCGCTTATGATGATCAGGATCTGTTTTTTGGCCCGGAGTATATTATTCCTAAACCATTTGATCCGCGCCTGATTGTGAAAATTGCCCCGGCAGTGGCCAAAGCAGCAATGGATTCCGGCGTAGCAACCCGCCCGATTAAAGACTTTGGCGCGTATATCGAGAAACTGAATGAGTTTGTCTATAAAACAAACTTGTTTATGAAACCTATTTTTTCTCAGGCTAAGAAAGCGAAAAAGCGTATCGTTTTGGCCGAAGGGGAAGAAGTACGTGTATTGCATGCGACTCAGGAGCTGATCTCTCTTGGGTTGGCTTACCCGATTCTAATTGGTCGCCCTAGTGTTATCGAAATGCGTATCCAGAAACTGGGATTGCATATTGAAGCGGGTAAAGATTTTGAAGTCGTCAATAATGAGAATGATCCGCGCTTCAAAAAATACTGGCAGGAATATCATCACATTATGAAACGTCGGGGTGTTTCTGCTGAACAAGCTCGCCGGGCAGTTATCGGTAATCCCACCCTGATTGGGGCGATTATGGTACTGCGTGGTGAAGCTGATGGCCTGATTTGTGGTACTGTTGGCAGTTACAGTGAACATTACGATGTTGTGAAAAATGTATTTGGTTTCCGTGATGGGGTTCATACTGCTGGTGCCATGAATGCACTGATGTTACCAAGCGGTAATACTTTTATTGCGGATACTTATGTCAATAATGATCCAACACCTGAACAATTGGCAGAGATTACCCTTATGGCGGCAGAAACTATCCGCCGTTTCGGTATTGAACCAAAAGTTGCGCTGCTTTCTCATTCAAGTTTTGGTTCCAAAGATTGCCTCTCAGCACAGAAGATGCGCCAGACGCTGGAGTTGGTGAATAAGATGTCACCTTCACTTGAAATTGATGGTGAAATGCATGGTGATGCCGCATTGGTTGAAAGTATTCGCCGTGACATCATGCCAGATAGCCCACTGAAAGGGGCTGCCAATCTGTTAATTATGCCGAATATGGAATCTGCCCGTATCAGTTATAACTTGCTACGTGTCACCAGTTCTGAAGGCGTTACTGTCGGCCCAGTTCTGATGGGAGTTTCTAAACCGGTACATATTTTGACGCCAATTTCTTCTGTACGCCGGATCGTTAATATGGTCGCTCTGGCGGCAGTTGAAGCGCAAACTCATCCGCTGTAATACCTATTGCCCCTGTTCCCTATATGGATAGGGGCTGTTTGTTGTAAACGATTCTTATTATCTATATGATGCGCAAGACATTAATAATATGGATAATGGACATGACGAAATTTCTCACGACTGTAAAATTTTTTCTGATTATCTGTGGCTTACTGATCTTATCTGGCTGTGTATCTGTACAACAAAAACCAACTCTCCAAGCGCTTTCACCGGAACTGACTCAACAAGGGGTGATTATCGATCTTAAAACCGGTCACGCCCTGACCCCTGATGAATTGATCAATCGGCTGGCATCACATCAGCGGGTAGTTGTGGGTGAAAAACATGATAATCCATATCATCATCAGATAGAGCTTTGGTTGGTTCAGCAACTTCCGCTCAAAAGAGAACAGGGTTCGGTCCTGTTAGAGATGATTAATCCTGATCAGCAGCAAAAAGTGAATAAGGTTAAGAGTTGGTTGCAAACTCAGCCTATCGTACGTGAAAGCCGCATAAAAGAGCTTCTTGCATGGCAAGATGGGTGGCGGTGGGAGTTGTATGGTGGATTGGTCATGGAGCTTATATCTCAGCCTTATCCGTTGCTGTCTGCAAACTTAGATCGCAGTGAAATTAAAGCGGCTTACAGTAACCCTCCGGCCCTTCAGGGGAATATTTCTGTTGCTGAAAATGTTAAAGCGCAGATTAAAGCGGTGATTAAAGATGTTCACGGTGGTGAAATAACGGCACAACAGTTATCGGCCATGACAACTATTCAGCAAATGCGGGATCGCAGAATGGCGGAACAGTTACTTAAAGCACCGGCTCCTGCCACACTGATTGCGGGTGGATATCATGCAACAAAAGTAATAGGTGTTCCTCTGCATGTTAAAGAATTATCGCCCCAAGAGGACTTTGTTGTGTTGATCATGGCTGAGAAAAGCAATGTACTAGATAGCCAATATGCTGATTATGTCTGGTATACACCCATAAAAAAACCGTAGATATTTTAAACAAATATACCCGTTATCTTTCAAGTTGTCCCTTTGTTGGCTGCACTCGCTCACCCCGGTCACATAGTTTGCTATGCTCCCGGGGATTCACTCCTTTGCCGTCGCGATACATCTTGAAATCCATAGGGTATAGTGCTCTTTTCCCTGTATATAAGAGGTCTTGGCACAGGGATGTGCTCAAGTTAACGATACAGGTAAAAATAATTTTCATTAGCATATGAAATTAATTATCATTACTAAATGATAATTAAAATTATGCGCTATCATCCATGTTGACGTTGACACACCCGGCCTTTCAAACGGGTCATTTTAAAAAAGGGTTCGTTTCTGCTATTGCTGCTCACCTCATTTTGGTTGGCTGGATTATCTACCAGCCAGAAGAAATTGCTATTGGTGAACTGATGCCACCGCCGGCGGTGATGATGGAGCTTTCATTGTTGACAGAAGCGACACATCAGGTACAAAAACAGCCTATCGGTATTGAACAGCAACTTTCTGTTGCCAGTCGGCAGCAGGAAAGTGAGGTTAATGAGATTAAGACGCCTGAGCTTATGAAAGATGAACAGGCGCAGATTCTGGTGCATAAACCTAAAAAACAGAAAAAACACCATGAAGAGCTTAAAAAAACACCCCCGGTGAAACGCCAGCAGGTAGAAGAACAAGAGAGTGAAAAATCTCAAAGTAGTGCTGCTATGGTGAGCAGTACGGCGACATCTACGAATGTAACTTCGCGGGTTGCTGCTTCTTATGACAGTGATTCAAAGGCCGTTGCTGATGCGGATGCGTTATGGCGAGCGGAAGTTGTCGGGCATTTGAACCGTTATAAACGCTATCCAGAGGATGCACAGAGAAGAAACCGCACGGGTCGGCCTACCGTCAGATTCACTATTGATAAACAGGGCTATGTGACTAACAGTGACTTAGTTCGTCGTTCTGGAACCCATTCTTTAGACCGGGAAGCGAAGCGAATTCTGGCAAGGGCGCAGCCGTTGCCAGCTCCTCCCATTGCCGTTTTAAACGGTAATGAAATTACGATAGAAATTCCGATTGATTTTAGTTTAACTAATTAATACTTTTGAACGACTTAAGGACAGCAAATATGTTAAGGCAGCAAGCGTGGTTTGCCCTGAAAACTAAAGGGCTGTTATTGATGTTTTTATTAAGCGGCTGGTTGAATCCTGTCGCCGCAGAGGAAGAAATTATGCCACCAAAGGCAATGAAACAACCACACCATATAACTACCCACGGTGATACTCGTATAGATGATTATTACTGGATGCGGGATGATAATCGTAAAGATCAAAAAGTCATTGATTATCTGACAGCCGAAAATAAATATACTGAACAGATGCTAAAACCCGGTGAACAGCTACGGGATACGTTATACGAAGAAATGGTTGGCAGGATGAAGCAGGATGATCAATCGGTACCCTATACTTATAATGGGTATATTTATCGGACAACCTATGAAACGGGCAAAGATTTCCCGATTTATCAGCGTAAACCGGTTGATGGCTCATCAGATTGGCAGATACTGGTCGATGGTAATGAAAGGGCTAAAGGGCACGAATATTACCAACTGAGTAATTTTGCCATCTCTCTGGATAATAAACGTATTGCGATTGCTGAAGATACGCAGGGACGCCGTAATTATCAGATCTCTTTTAAAGATATTGCGGATAAACAGTGGAATAACGATGTAATAAAAAATACTTCTGGCAACATGGTTTGGGCTAACGACAACAATACGTTGTTTTATGTGCGCAGGCATTCACAAACGTTATTGCCATATCAGGTATTTCGTCACCAATATGGTACCAATACCAGCGAAGATCAGAAAATATATCAGGAAGAAGATGAGCGTTTTTATTTAAGCATGTCTAAGAGCACTTCCCGCGATTATATTATGTTGTCGATAACCAGTAATTCGACTTCCGAATATTTGCTGATTGATGCAAATAAACCACAAGCTGAACTTCAACTATTTTCTCCTCGTCAGGAAGGCAGAGAGTATTATATTGACCATTTCCGCGATCATTTCTACATCCGTTCAAATCATGAAAATGAAACTTATGGTCTTTATCAGACGGATGCTATCAATATACCGTGGAAAATAGTCATTGCTCCGCGGCAAGATAGTGATCTTGAAGATTTCGATCTGTTTAATGACTGGTTGGTCGTACAGGAGCGAACAAAAGGATTATCGACAATTCGTCAGATTAATTGGCAGACACAGGAAGAAAAGCAGATTAAGTTTGATGATCCAAGTTATATGGCATGGATTGATTACAACCCTGAACCCAATACTGATTTTGTACGTTATGGTTATTCATCCATGACGACACCAAGCTCAACATTCCAATGGAATATGAAAACAGGTGAGCGGGAATTACTTAAGCAGCAGGAAGTAAAAGGTTTTGATAAACATCATTATGAGAGCCAACGTATTTGGGTGAAGGCCCGTGATGGCGTTGAAGTTCCGGTATCTCTGGTATATCGTAAATCACTGTTTAAAAAAGGCCATAACCCAATACTGATTTATGGATATGGGGCTTATGGTATCAGCATGGACCCTTCATTTAGTTCACCACGATTGAGTTTATTAGATCGGGGCTTTGTTTACGCCTTGGTGCATGTGCGTGGTGGCGGTGAATTGGGTAAGAAATGGTATCTACAAGGTAAAGTCGAAAATAAAATGAATAGTTTTAATGACTTTATTGATGTGACTAAAGCACTGATTGCTCAGAAATATGGTGACAGCAAACGAGTTTATGCAATGGGCGGCAGCGCGGGTGGTTTGTTGATGGGCGCTGTGATTAATCAGGCCCCGGAATTATATCGCGGTGTGGTTGCTCAGGTTCCATTTGTTGATGCCGTGACAACCATGCTTGATCCTTCTATTCCGCTGACCGTAGGAGAATATGAAGAGTGGGGTAATCCTGAAAATAAAGAGGATTATTTCCGGATTAAATCATATAGTCCGTATGACAATATAAAACATCAACGTTATCCAAACTTATTGGTTACGAGTGGATTTTATGATTCCCAAGTGCAATATTGGGAACCTACTAAATGGGTGGCAAAATTACGGGATATGAAGAAAGATAACTCTATTTTGTTATTAGAAACCAATATGAGTGCCGGGCATGGTGGTAAATCGGGCCGATTTAATCGATTAAAAGATGCTGCACTGGATTACAGTTTTATTTTGATGCTGGATGATGCTAAAAAGTATTTTCCGCAATTAAAAGATAACTGAAATAAATTATATACCCTATGGATTTCAAGATGGATCGCGGCGGCAAGGGAGAGAATCCCCGGGAGCATAGATAACTATGTGACCGGGGTGAGCGAGTGCAGCCAACAAAGAGGCAACTTGAAAGATGACGGGTATAAATAATATAAATTTGTTATTTGAAGCACTGATAAATCATTATCAGTGCTAAACATTTTTATTTTCTAAAGACGGGTATGTGAGCAAATATTGATTTGTATGCATTTGGGATGATTGAAATGAAAATAATGACAAAGATAGCAGGAGCTGGTGTGGTTTTAATTGGGCTTCAAGGGTTTGCTTATGGCGAGGAAAAGCAAGAGAGAAAATCAGATAAGGTGATGAAATTAGGTAGCCTTAAGGTTTCTGGTTCACAGGATGATGCGGAAGTGAGGGCAATGGAAAGGCCCGGTTCTTACAGTTCTAAAGGTGAAGATACTAAACTTCAATCAACGGATAGTATATTACGTAGTATGCCAGGAACTTATACGCAAATAGATCCGGGGCAGGGAACCGTGAGTGTGAATATTCGTGGATTAAGTGGATTTGGTCGAGTGAATATGATGGTTGATGGTGTTAGCCAAAGTTTTTATGGGACATCTCCGACGAGTCCAGCTCATGGTACTACGTATAACCAATTCGGTACAATCATTGATCCTAATTTTATTGTAGGAGTTGATGTTAACCGTGGTCAATCTGATGGCTCAAGTAGTGTTAATGCATTAGTGGGTAGCGCTAATTTTCGCACAATTGGTGTAGATGATGTGATATTTGCAGGGAATTCATTGGGAGTACGCACAAAAACAGCTTATGGAAATAATGGTATTGGCTATAATGGCATGCTAGCCATTGCGGGTAAAACACCCGCTTTTAGTTCTGAAGGTTCAATAGGCGCTATGTTGGCTGTCAGCGGACATTCAATTGATGCACATTATAAGAATGGCGACGGAGTATTAAGCGATGAGTTTGTTACAGATAAATCGTTTAAGCAAAAACCCAATTCTCAATTAATGAAAATAAAAATTGAACCAAATGAATTTCATGATATGGAGCTAAGTGGCCGTAACTATCATAATAAATTTACCCGCCGTCATATTGATAGTCGGGATATTTATTTAAAATACAATTACACCCCATTTAGTGAGTGGGTTGATATAAAATTATTGGTCAGTACCAGTGAGAGTACTCAACGCTATGAAGGTGATTCACTTTTTAAGTTGCTCAATAGTAATGCAAAAAATAAGTCAGATGCAATAGATATCAGTAATATTAGTCGTTTCGACTATGGTGATACAAATTTTGAGTTAACATTTGGCAGTAAGCTGATGGAAACCGAATATAGCAGGACAACAAGTAGTGTTTATTCTGGTCAAGGTAAAGATGAAAAAGAAAAAAAAGAATATAATAAGAAAGATAGTGAAGTAAAAGAAAATAATGTTTTCGCACCAAGTGGTAAACAAGATATTGCCAGTATTTATGGTGGATTGAAAATAAGTCGTGGAATTTATCAGGCAGATATTACGTTTAATTATATGGACTACAGTGTTAAAGGCTATAAACCGGCTTGTGATCTGCGAATTCCTTGTTTTCCCCAAGGAGCAATCGAATTGGATTTGAAAGAACATGGGTTTAATCCAGGTATTTTATTATCAGCAGAAATTATTCCTGAGTTCCAACCATTCGTCAGTTATGCCCGTTCAATGAGAGCACCAAATATTCAGGAGACTTTCTATAGTAATGAAGGTGGTGGGTCTATGAATCCATTTCTGAAAGGAGAGTCATCAGACACTTATCAAATTGGTTTTAACAGTTTCCGCCCAGACTTAATTGTAAAGGGAGATACTTTCCGTCTGAAAGCGGCTTGGTATCATACTAAAGTAAAAAATTATATTCTCAGTGATATCTGGCTTATATGTGGCAATAGGAAAAAATGTGAAGCCGATAGTTCGACAGATTACAATGAAGTCGATCCTAACATCAAAATGTATATCTATCACAATAGCTTGACCCCGGTAAAAATACGCGGATATGAAATTGCTGCTGATTATGATGCGGGTATGTTTTATAGCAAATTGGCTTATAGTTGGCAAAAAACGCGCCAGCCAACCTCTGCCGCTACAGCGCATTTTGGCGCAGAGCCGTTGTCACAACTACCTGATAGATTTATGACGTTGGATACCGGTGTTCGTTTATTTGATGAGAAACTCCGTGTTGGTGCGATTGTTAAATATACCGGTGATTCTCATAGACTGGACCCAGATCAATATAATTTTGATGACGATGGGAGAGTTGTACAGCAAAAAGAACCTAAAATCCCAACGATAGTCGATCTTTATAGCGATTATCAGATAAATCACAATGTGCTGCTGAAATTTTCAGTACAGAACTTGGCAAACAAAAATTATTCTGAAGCACTTAATCGTGCAAACTCTTCCCCATTAATGACTGAGCAAACTTCGGCTATGCAAACTGCTCGGGGCCGGACTTATATTGTCGGCGCGGAAATTCGTTTCTGATTATACCCGTTATCTTTCAAGTTGCCGTCGCGATGCATCTTGAAATCCATAGGGTGTATAGGAAAAATAAGTGGCAAAGGAAGGCCACTATTTCAGATTTGCAGATCGTTTTTTCCGTTCTTTTTTGATTTTCAACACCTCACTTTCAATCCAGCCATCTTGTAAACGGGTATTCAGGACATCACCAACATGTACCTGTTTGGTTTGTTTCAGTAATTTTCCGTCCGATGTTTGACTGATGCTGTAACCACGAGCCAATGTTGCCAATGGGCTAACCGCTTCCATCCGTGAACAGGAAACGGCAAATTTTTCTCTGGAACGGCTGATTTGCCTTTCAATCGCTTGTCTTAACCGAAAATCTTGTTGCTGAATCTGTTGGCTATACTGGTGGATCTGCGGGCTAGGTTCAGCGTACCAGAGCCGTTGCTGTAATTTCTCATAAGCCCGGCTGTTTTGCTTTAAGTGCCGTTGCAAGCTGTCAGTGAGTCGCTGGCGTAAATTGACCAGTAAGTTTTGCTGACGAGCCAGATGTAAATGAGGATGTTGTTGCTGTAAACGATGAGATAACAGACTAAAGACACGCTGTTTTTTGGCAAAGAAATAATCCATTGCCATTTCCAACCGTTGTTGTTGCGACTGAATTTGACGTAATAATTCGAGCTGATGACGGCTAACTAATTCAGCGGCCGCTGATGGCGTCGGGGCGCGTAAATCTGCTACAAAGTCAGCGATAGTGACATCTGTTTCATGACCAACCGCACTGACTATCGGAATATCACTGTGAAAAATGGCTCTGGCGACACGTTCATCGTTGAAACTCCATAAGTCTTCCAGCGAGCCGCCACCGCGCCCGACAATCAATACATTACACTCCTGCCGTTCATTGGCTAATTCAATAGCCCGAATAATCTGTAACGGTGCTTCTGTGCCCTGAACCGCTGTTGGATAAATGATGATGGGTAATGATGGATCACGGCGTTTTAAAATATTCAAAATATCATGCAGAGCTGCGCCACTGGTTGAAGTAATGACACCAAGTTGTTGAGCCGGGGATGGCAACGGTTTTTTATGGCTTTGGTCAAATAATCCTTCTGTACTGAGTTTTTGTTTCAATAATTCAAACTGTTGCTGTAACAGGCCATCACCGGCGGGTTGCATACTTTCAACAATAAGCTGATAGTCCCCTCTTGGTTCATAAAGCGTGATTGTCGCGCGAACCAAAACTTGCTGACCATTTTGTGGCTTGAATGTTACCCGTTGATTGCTACTGCGAAACATTGCCGCCCGCACTTGGGCACGCTCATCTTTCAGCGTGAAATACCAGTGCCCGGAGGAGGGGTGAGAAAAATTGGATATTTCAGCGCTTAGCCAAATTCTGCCCATTTCCATTTCGAGCAGTTGTCGAACCGTCTGATTAAGACGACTGACAGAAAAAATTCCAGTGTTAAAAGGTAGTGACATGTGAGAAAGATCAAATTTCAAAACAATAACTTAATATGCTGATACTAACGTTCATCATGAAGTAAGCAAGAAATTTTTTAATAAAATGCTGGAGGCAACCGATTACGTTCTGTATAATGCCGCGGCAATATTTTATTCCTTAAATTTTCAGCAGATTGGTGAGATATTGCTTATGTTACGAATTAAAAAAGAAGCTTTAACCTTTGATGATGTTCTGTTAGTTCCTGCCCACTCTACCGTTTTACCTAACACTGCTGACCTGTCAACTCAACTGACTTCCTCCATTCGCTTGAAAGTTCCTATGCTGTCTGCTGCTATGGATACCGTCACCGAATCCGGTTTGGCTATTGCGTTGGCTCAGGAAGGTGGAATGGGTTTTATCCATAAAAATATGTCCATTGAGCGTCAGGCAGAAGAAGTTAGCCGAGTCAAAAAACATGAGAGTGGTGTTGTGACAGATCCAGTCACTGTGGCACCTGAAACAACGCTGCGTGAAGTTAAAGAATTGACAGAACGTAATGGTTTTGCGGGTTATCCGGTTGTCACCGAAGGAAATGAATTGGTTGGTATTATTACTGGCCGTGATGTACGTTTCGTTACTGATTTGGATCAGCCTGTTACTGCGGTAATGACGCCTAAAGAGCGTCTGGTGACAGTGAAAGAAGGTGAAGCCCGTGAAGTTGTGTTGCAGAAAATGCACGAAAAACGTGTCGAAAAAGCGCTGGTAGTTGATGAAAGTTTTCATCTGCTTGGCATGATCACGGTTAAAGATTTTCAGAAAGCAGAACGTAAGCCGAATGCTTGTAAGGATGAACGTGGTCGTTTACGTGTTGGTGCCGCGGTTGGTGCCGGTGCCGGCAATGAAGCGCGTATTGATGCATTGGTTGCCGCCGGTGTTGATGTTCTGCTTATTGATTCCTCGCATGGTCATTCAGAAGGGGTACTGCAACGTATCCGTGAAACCCGCGCTAAATACCCGAATCTACAAATTATTGGTGGTAACGTGGCGACTGGAGAAGGCGCAAAAGCGCTGGTAGAGGCTGGCGTCAATGCGGTTAAAGTCGGTATTGGTCCCGGTTCTATCTGTACTACCCGTATTGTTACCGGTGTAGGGGTGCCACAAATTACCGCTATCTCTGATGCCGTTGAAGCGTTGGAAGGCACCGGCATTCCAGTTATTGCTGATGGTGGTATTCGTTTCTCTGGCGATATTGCCAAAGCCATCGCGGCGGGAGCGTCGTGCGTTATGGTGGGTTCTATGCTGGCAGGGACAGAAGAGTCACCGGGAGAAATTGAGCTGTACCAAGGGCGTTCATTTAAATCTTATCGCGGCATGGGATCGTTGGGGGCGATGTCTAAAGGCTCTTCTGATCGATATTTCCAAACTGATAATGCCGCAGACAAGCTGGTACCGGAAGGCATTGAAGGCCGAGTTGCCTATAAAGGTTTTCTGAAAAACATTGTCCATCAGCAAATGGGAGGCTTGCGTTCCTGTATGGGGCTGACCGGTTGTGCAACTATTGATGAATTGAGAACCAAAGCAGAATTTGTTCGCATTAGTAATGCCGGTATTCAGGAAAGCCACGTTCACGATGTCACCATTATCAAAGAGTCTCCAAACTACCGGTTAGGTTTGTAATCCATATTTATTGTGGCCCATATAAGGGCCACTTATCTTTATTTGTTACTTGTTTTTTTGGAATTCACTGCACATGACAACTAATATCCATCAACACCGCATTCTTATCCTTGATTTTGGTTCGCAATATACTCAATTGATTGCTCGCCGTATTCGTGAAATCGGGGTTTATTGTGAACTTTGGGCATGGGATGTCACTGAAAAGCAAATCCGCGAATTCAACCCAAGCGGTATTATTCTTTCCGGTGGTCCGGAAAGTACTACAGCACAAGAAAGCCCACGTGCACCTGAATATGTTTTTAACGCTGGCGTTCCGGTTCTGGGCGTTTGCTATGGCATGCAAACGATGTCAGTACAGTTTGGTGGTAAGGTAGAAGATTCTACTGAGCGTGAATTTGGTTATGCGCAGGTTGAGATTAAAGCGGAAAGTGCATTATTCCGTGGGGTTCAAGATTCATTAAATGAGCAAGGTAAACCATTATTGGATGTATGGATGAGTCACGGTGATAAAGTCACGGCAATTCCTAAGGACTTTATCACTATCGCCAGCACTGATACCTGTCCATTTGCCATCATAGCGAATGAAGAAAAACGTTTTTACGGCGTACAATTCCACCCGGAAGTCACCCATACCCATCAGGGGCAGCGTATATTGGAACGTTTTGTACTGGATATATGCCAATGTGAAGCGCTGTGGACACCTGCTTCTATTATCGAAGATACCGTTGTACGCCTGCGTGAACAGGTTGGTGAGGATCACGTTATTTTGGGGCTGTCCGGTGGTGTTGATTCCTCTGTCACCGCATTGTTACTGCATCGCGCAATTGGTAAACGCCTGACCTGTGTATTTGTTGATAACGGCTTACTGCGTTTGAATGAAGCTGATCAGGTGATGGAAATGTTTGCCGGCAAATTTGGGCTGAATATTGTTCATGTTCCCGCAGAAGATCGCTTCCTGACTGCACTGGCTGGCATTAATGATCCGGAAGAGAAACGCAAAACAATTGGCCGTGTGTTTATTGAAGTCTTTGATGAAGAGGCAAGTAAGCAGGCTCAGGTTAAGTGGCTGGCACAAGGCACTATTTACCCAGATGTTATCGAATCAGCGGCATCTGCGACAGGCAAAGCACACGTTATCAAATCTCATCATAACGTAGGTGGTTTGCCGGAAGAGATGAAATTGGGTCTGGTGGAACCGCTGAAAGAGCTGTTCAAAGATGAAGTGCGTAAGATTGGCTTGGAATTGGGATTGCCTTATGACATGTTGAACCGCCATCCATTCCCAGGCCCAGGTTTGGGCGTTCGTGTGTTGGGTGAAGTGAAGAAAGAGTATTGCGATTTGCTGCGTTGTGCAGATGCTATTTTTATTGAAGAGCTGCACAAAGCTGATTTGTACAATAAAGTCAGCCAGGCGTTTACTGTATTCTTGCCGGTTCGCTCCGTGGGCGTGATGGGAGATGGTCGTAAATATGACTGGGTTGTTTCGTTACGGGCAGTAGAAACGATTGATTTTATGACCGCACATTGGGCGCATTTACCATACGATTTCTTGGGCCGGGTTTCTAACCGGATCATCAATGAAGTCAATGGGATATCAAGAGTTGTCTATGATGTCAGCGGCAAACCACCTGCGACTATTGAGTGGGAATGATCCCGCGTCCGGCATAGACCGGCACTAAAGTGTTGTGGTGGCTGGATCGACTCGGGCGTAGCCTCGCCGATCTGATGCAGATCGTGGCTGACCTTGAGCAGCGCAGCGGGCAGATTGGTTTTCCATGTGTTCGCGGCGCTGGCCGAGGTAGCCCGCCGTTATGGCGTGTCCCGAACCACACTTTACAAGCACGTCGGCGTCATCACGCCGCGCCAATGAGGATTTGGGATGACCCAACAACTAGACGCCGCAGACAGCGTGCGCAGCAAGGTTACTCCTAGAGCTGTTGCAGTGCCTGTATGTCCCGTCACGGCAGCGACCGAGGCTTTGGCGACGGAGGGCGGGCTCGAAGCCCGAGGGGCCATTTTCACGCGCTCGACGAACTAACCGATGCAATCCGGGCGGTGGAATTGCACCACGAGACCTTTAAGAGCACCAAAGCTGCCATTGTCGCACTGCTCAGACGGCAAGGGATCGCTGCGAATGCTGCGGTCACGTTGGCTAGTTGCTGGCTGTCGCAAGGCGATTTCCTGCTGGCACCGCTGGAGGGGCAATTCGATTTTGTGGTTGGCAACCCACCCTATGTCCGTCAGGAGTTGATCCCGGCACCGCTGCTTGCCGAATATCGCAGTCGTTACCTGACGATGTATGACCGGGCAGATATCTACATTCCCTTCATCGAGCGGTCTCTGTCGGTTTTGTCGGATGGTGGCAGCCTAGGCTTCATCTGCGCTGATCGCTGGATGAAAAACCGCTATGGCGGGCCACTGCGTAGCCTCGTAGCCGAGCGGTTCCACCTGAAAGTCTATGTCGACATGGTGGATACACCTGCCTTCCACTCCGATGTGATTGCCTACCCAGCAATCACTATCATCAGCCGTGAAGTGCCGGGGCCAACGCGCATCGCTTACCGCCCGGCTATTGACCGGGCGACGCTGACCGCATTGGCAGGTTTGCTCAAAGCACCCTCGCTGCCGAAGGAAGTCGGCCCAGCGCGTGAACTTGCCCAAGTGACCAACGGTTCGGAGCCGTGGTTGCTGGAGTCATTCGACCAGATGGCGGTTATTCGCCGTCTGGAAGGGGACTTTCCCCTGCTGGAAGAGGCTGGGTGTAAGGTCGGGATCGGTGTTGCGACTGGCGCGGACAAAGCGTTTATCGGGGATTTCGACGCGCTCAATGTTGAGCCAGACCGGAAGGTGCAGCTGGTAACAACCAAAGACATTATGACCGGTGAAGTGGAGTGGCGCGGTCTGGGTGTTATCAACCCCTTTGCTGAGCAGGGCGGACTGGTCGATCTTGACGAGTATCCCCGTCTGCGGCGCTACCTTGAGGCTCGACGAGAGGTGATCGCTGGGCGTCACTGTGCGCAGAAAGCTCCGGCCAACTGGTATCGCACAATTGACCGCATCACGCTGTCGTTGGCTGCGAGGCCAAAGCTCCTGATTCCAGATATCAAGGGACAGGCGCATATCGTCTATGAAGATGGTGAACTGTATCCTCACCACAACCTCTACTACGTCACGTCAGACGACTGGGATTTACGGGCCTTGCAGGCTGTCCTGCTATCCGCTGTCACTCGTCTGTTTGTGGCGACCTATTCAACGAAAATGCGGGGTGGATTCCTACGCTTCCAAGCGCAGTACCTGCGCCGCATTCGCATTCCGCACTGGGCTGAAGTGCCAGAACCGCTGCGCCGTGAGTTAGCCGAGGCTGCTATCAAACGGGACTTGCAAGCTTGCAACCGGGCTGTGTTCAGGCTCTACGACCTAAGCCAAGATTTTCCATCTCGTGTCTATGCTTCTGTTGTTGTTCGATTAGGGTTAGAAATCGGTCAACAGCTCCCTTGGTATGTTGTTCATAAAGCGTTAATATTTCTGAATCAGGCAATTGATAATGTAATGGATTGATACCACCTTGATTAGATTGTTTTGCTATTTTAGGGTGTTTTCCGATGACTATTTTGCTCATATATCGTCTCTTTCCCTGTAGATAATATGATTTCATCATTGAATTGTTTTAATACCGCAGCAAAGTCTGCACGGACTTTATCCAGATCATCTGCTAGAGTTTCAACGTCACTTTTCTGTGAGATAAGTTCACAATAGTTTGTGTTGGGCATAATATCGAATTTCGGTGAAATTGATCTTAATTTATTAAAATATTGTATGAAAATGTTCATTATATTACCTGCATTATTAGTTGTTTCTATTCGTTAAATGACTTATTAACAATGATATTTTATTTTGATTGAAGAATCATACCCGATAAATATATTTATGCCATAGAAATATTGTGAGTCGTCTCGAAAATAGGACTGAAAATAATGGAATATAATTTCATTCAAGATAATGATTAGTTGTTTATATAGAATTATTAATTAACATGATTTACGACGAAAAGTATCAGAATATGCTATAGTACCGGCTGGTTTTCGCTGATATTTTTGGAATCTTATGTCTTATCAATGCCCCTTATGTCATCACTCTTTATTGCTCATTCGACAGCAATGGCGCTGTGAGAATAATCATCAGTTTGATTGTGCTAAAGAAGGGTATGTTAATTTGATGCCTGTTCAGCATAAAAGGTCCAAGGAACCGGGGGATAGCCCGGAGATGATGCAATCAAGAAGAGCATTTTTGGATTCAGGGCATTATCAACCATTACAACAACGGGTTTCGGAATTACTGGAAAAGTATCTGCCAGAAAATGCGGAGAGTTTGTTGGATATAGGATGTGGTGAAGGTTATTACACTGCTGCGGTTGAAGCACAGTTAAGCAAGAGACGTAATTTTAAAATCTATGGGTTAGATGTTGCTAAGATTGCGGTTCGTTATGGCGCTAAGCGCTATCCGGTTGTTAGCTTTTGTGTTGCGTCGAGCCATCGCTTGCCATTTGCCGATCAATCGCTTGCCGGGGTGTTAAGAATTTATGCGCCTTGTAAAGCGGAAGAGTTGGCAAGGGTGGTTAAGCCACAGGGAATTGTTTTGACAGTCACTCCCGGTCCTCGCCATCTTTATCAGCTCAAGGAGTTGATTTATCAAAATATTCATCTTCATCCATTGAAGGCGGAACCGTTGGAAGGATTTGAATTGATAACCGATGAATCGTTATCTTATCCAATGAAATTAGATGGCCTGCAAGCGTATCATTTATTACAGATGACCCCATTTGCCTGGCGAGCAACAGAAGATGTGAAAAAAGGGTTGGCAGATAGAGCGCTGTTTGAATGTGAAACTGATTTTATATTGCGGGTCTATCAACGCCTTAATTGATCAAGATTTCAGCCCAAAATATATACCCTATGGCTTTACGGGTATAAATATTTTGGGCTGGTGGTATATTATTTAGAGTACATAAATAATTCTAGATGTTCAAACAAGATATTGAAGCCAATTGCAATTAGAATCAGCCCACCAATAAGTTCAGCGCGTTTGCCTAACCGTGGGCCAATATAACGGCCAATTAACATACCCAATGTTGCCATAATCATTGTCATCATTCCGATAGCCATCGCAGTGTGCACGATATTGACTTCAAGGAACGCGAGCCCAATACCAATTGCCATTGCATCCAGGCTGGTGGCAATGGCTGTTGTTATCAACACAATTGAATTATGGCGGCAGGGTGACTCACACTTTTTTTCCTGCTTTGTTTTGAAACTCTCTGTAATCATTCTACAACCCAGAATGAATAACAGAGTGAAAGCAACCCAGTGATCCCACTCTATAATATATTGGCTGGCATAAAGCCCTAGAGACCAGCCAATCAATGGGGTACAGGCTTCTGCCAAACCAAATATTAAACCGGTACGGATTGCTTCACGAAAATGCGGTCTATGTAGTGCGGCCCCTTTACAAATTGAAGCAGCAAAGGCATCCATTGAAAGTGCTAAAGCTAGGATGAGGGTTGCGTACATATTCATTAATATAGCCTCGGTTGGGTGTTTCCATATACATATAACCCACCCCCAACCAATGATGGTGCTATATGCAATGGTCTTGCCAACCGAATTAATAGCTATCTCATTAGACTATTTCATTTGCTATTTTTAGCAACAATAATGCCTGTTAAGATAGCAATAAGGTTACCCGCACCACGTTTATTTTGTAACGAGCGTGTTGATACGGGCTTTTCAGAAAAATTAACTAAATCGTTTCTCTGAAACAGGCTACTCCCCATGACAATTTAAAAGATAGCACAATAATTCAAAAAGGGAAAATAATATTATTTTTAGGGTTAAGGCATGATATTGATAATAATTATCATTATCTGTTTTATGGGGAAAATAAAAGTCAGCGTAAGGCTGACTGTTTATTGTCTATTTTTTTATTTATTATTTTTTCTTATCTATCTGTTTTCGATGAGAAATTTATAAATTCTTTCTAAATCATCAATTTGGCTTACTGATATATATAATTTCTTGTTTTCTAAACCAATAACCAGAATACCATCTTCAGATAAATTCATGGTTTTTATCCGGCTATAGGAAATAAAGGTATTTGCATAGAAGAAACCGTTATTTTTAAAAAATAATTTAGGCGAACGTATATAGGCGATATAAATAGTCACCAGGATAGTAAACAGCAATAAATATGTGGTTAAACGGCTACCATAAGCAGTAATATTATTATAAACAACAATAAGTATCAGGATAATAAAGATGAGTGCATCAATTTTATGTTTTCTTTTTAGCTTTATTTGTAAGTGAGTTTTCCCTTTTAGAAAATTCACCACGAATTCATCATAAACAGCAAAAGCTAGCATGAGTACGATTAAACCAGTTAATGCTATATCATTAAGGTTCATTCCTTATCCCTATCCCTGCATTGTTATAAAAAAGAAAATATGGGGAGGAGTCCCTCCCCGAATGATATTGTACTAAAAGACCATTGTACTAGAGACCAAGGAAACCAAATCTGGCACCAATAATCCCCAGAATAAAGAAGCCAATAATGATCCATAGAGCATTGACTTTATGTCGTAATAACCACATACAAGCAAATGTCAGTAAAAGTGGTACCAAGCCTGGCATCAATTGATCGAGAATATTTTGAACCGTGGTTATTGTCTTTTCACCTGTCTGTTGATTAGGAATTTCTGATACAACCAACGGGATATTGACTTTCGTCCATTTATTAACTAATGCCCCCATGACAAATAGACCAAGGATTGACGCGCCTTCTGTCATTTTTTGCAAGAAGCCACCACCCATATCTTGAACGATATTGATCCCTTTCTTATAACCATAAGAGATACCTGAATAAAGAACCAACAGGCGTACCAGGTTGAATAAGAAGAAGAATAAGACAGGCCCAAGCCAGCTACCACTCATTGCCAAGCCAGCACCCAAAGCAGCAAATACTGGGCGGACTGTCCCCCAGAAAATAGGATCACCAACACCGGCCAATGGCCCCATCAGACCGACTTTGATACCGTTAATCGCACCATCATCAATCGTTGCGCCATTAGCACGCTGCTCCTCCATTGCCAGAGTGACACCCAGTACAGGTGCGACGACGTAAGGGTGAGTGTTAAAGAATTCAAGGTGGCGTTTGAGTGCCTGTTTACGCTCATCGGTATTTTCTGGATACAAACGACGAAGAGCTGGCACCATAGAGAAACAGAAACCTAGGGCCTGCATACGTTCAAAGTTCCATGAACCTTGAAACACATTAGAACGGAGAAATACACCACGGATATCACTGGGTGTCAGTTTTTTCTGGCCTGCTGTCTGAGCAGTCGTTTTTGTTGTATCTAACATGTTGCTCATCCTTTTAATCTAATTCGTTATCAAGGTCGTTATTGGTGTGTCCAGGGGCAGCCGCTACCTGAGATTTGTTATATTTAGGGCTTAGCTGGATGTACAGCACGGCCATAACAATACCAATAATGCCTAATGCAACCAGGTTAAAATCAGTGAATGCTGCTGTGACGAAACCGAGATAGAAGAAGGGCATTAGGTAACCGGCACGCATCATGTTGATAACCATTGCGTAACCCACAACGACGATCATACCCCCAGCGATATTCAAGCCATCTGTTACCACTTTTGGAATAGAAGCAAGTAACTGCTGGACTTCGTTGGTGCCAACCGATAGTGCGACGATCAGGGCAGGGATGGCGATACGCATAGCCTGGAGCAGTAATGCGGACAGATGGATAAAGCTAATCGCACGCAAGCTGCCACGTTCTGCCGCGTTGTCAGCAGCATGCTGAAAGGCGACTGTGATGGTACGTACAATGATCGTCAGCACTTGCCCTGCTGCTGCCAGTGGAATGGCTAAAGCGATACCTTCACCGATATCACGACCACCCGCGATGACCAGAATCGTCGAGATGATTGATGCTAAGGCTGCATCCGGGGCAATTGCAGCACCGATATTCATCCAGCCAAGAGCGATCATCTCTAGCGTACCGCCGATAATGATACCGGTTGTCATGTCACCAAGAATGATCCCGATTAAGGTGCAGGCCACGAGTGGGCGGTGGAATTGAAATTCATCAAGAATGGAATCCATTCCGGCTATACAAGCTACGATGAATATCAATGCAATTTGAACAACGGTAATTTCCATTGTTTGTCTCCTGTAACCAAATTAAATTTGGTAAGAAATTTTTGTCATTGAGTAATTTTTGTCGTTGAGTAATAGTTAAATTGCTCTGATCTGATTTTCGTTTTTAACCTTCTGGAGTAGATCCATCATTTGTAAGCGGCTATCACTGGCAACCTTACGGGCTTCAAGTTCAATGCCTCGTTCATTTAGTTTTTTGAAGGCTGCAATATCGGTTTCATCAACGGATATTGCGTTGTTAACTTGCGTTTTTCCTTGACGGAAAGCCATTCCTCCGATGTTGACAGAAGTGATATCGACACCATCCTCGACTAAACGCAAAACATCTGTTGGGTTTGTAAACAGTAACATGACACGTTCATTGGCATATTTCGGGTTGTTATAAACGCGAACACATTTTGCAACATCAACAACGTGAGCACTGAGCCCCGGTGGAGCAACTTGTTTTAGCAAGGTGGTACGGACAGTATCAGCAGCAACTTCATCGCTGACGACAATGATCCGTTTGACATTGGTTTCTTTTGTCCAACGAGTAGCGACCTGACCATGAATGAGGCGGTCATCAATTCGAGCCAGTGCAATTTTCATATGACCACCGGTTGATGGTGCAAGTGAAGGTGCCGCAACGGATGCCACGGGCTTGGCGGGTTCAGCTATTTGAGGTTCTTCTGTTTTCAGGGCCCGGATGCCTTCTTTCCCGGTTTCCAGAGCAACGGAAACCAGTTCTGCCAGAGATGGGTCATCATCTCGACACATAAAGGTTTCAACCAACATTGGAACGTTAACGCCGGTGATGATCTCATAATTCTCTTTATCTACGGCGATACGGCTAGCCGCATTGAATGGACTTCCTCCCCATGTATCGACAAGAAACAGTACACCTTGCTCTGTATTAAGCGTTTCCAGTTTACTGTTGTATTTTTCAAATAAGGTATCGGCATTTTCACCAGGAACGAAGTCAATGTAAGAGACATTTTCTTGCTCTCCAATTAACATCTCTGCGGTATGAAGCAGTTGCTCAGCCGCAGCTCCGTGTGTGCCAATCATGATGGCTATACTCACTTGTTTTCCCCTCTATTAACAATATATACCCGTTATCTTTCAAGTTGTCTCTTTGTTGGCTGCACTCACTCACCCCGGTCACATAGTTCGCTATGCTCCCAGGGATTCGCTCCCTTGCCGTCGCGATCCATCTTGAAATCCATTGGGTATAAACGCAGGATTATTACAAAGTTACTGCAATAATTTTGATGAATCATTCCTCCACTAAAAATCTTATTTGTATGAATAATGACCTTTTATCAATATGATACCTAAATATTTGACTTGATTTAGACTTTATCTCTTATTGACTGGAAAAATCGGCTGTTAGATTAACATTAGAAATACCAGAGGAAAATTGCTGTCAGTCAGAAAAAATGAAATAGATAAAAATGTTAACCACAAAACAATTTAATAAGCTAAAAATTGCAAAATTAATTTATAATTATCTATAATTTGCTTATTGTTAGATATTTATTCTGTTTTCGGTAACATCTAATTAGTATAAAATTGAAAAAATATTCATCTTTTTAGATCAAAAGATGATCATATTAAGTTTTGGTCAAAAAATATCCCAACCATATGGTAGGGATATTTTCATGACAGAAGCATTTACTGATTAAAAAACAGGTTATTTATTTGATTAATCACATTGAACCTTAATTGCCAAACCACCGCGGGATGTTTCACGATATTTAGCGTTCATGTCTTTACCTGTTTCGTACATGGTTTCAATAACTTTATCGAGAGAAACGCGCGGTTCACTAGTACGGCGCAAAGCCATGCGTGCAGCATTGATTGCTTTTACGGAAGCAATGGCATTTCGTTCAATACAAGGTACTTGTACTTGGCCTGCCACCGGGTCACAGGTAAGGCCAAGGTTATGTTCCATACCGATTTCAGCTGCAACACAGACCTGTTCAGCGCTGCCACCGAGCAGTTCAGCAAGGCCGGCTGCTGCCATCGAGCAGGCAACACCTACTTCCCCTTGGCAACCCACTTCAGCGCCAGATATCGATGCATTCATTTTATATAGAATGCCAATAGCGCCAGAAGCCAGGAAATAGCGGATATAGAGCTCTGGTGTTACAGGTTCAATGCAATGGTTGTAATAAGCGAGTACGGCAGGAACAATGCCACAAGCGCCATTGGTTGGCGCAGTAACAACACGCCCACCCGCAGCATTTTCTTCATTGACTGCCAAGGCAAACATATTCACCAAATCCACGACATTCATTGGATCATTAGATAAATTATTTGATGAGGTCAGCATACGATGTAATGCCGCTGCCCGGCGTGGTACACGCAGTGGGCCAGGTAAAACCCCTTCGGTGTTCAAACCACGTTCAATACAAGCCTGCATGGTATCCCAGACATCGGCAAAATAGGCATTAATTTCTTCTTTGCTGTGGAGATCCAGTTCGTTTTTCATCATTAAACCGGAAATAGATAACCCGGTTTTATTGCAATTCATCAGTAATTCTTTTGCTGAATTGAATGGATATGAAACGGGTTTGGTATCCTGAGAGGGTTTACCAAAGTGTTCTTCATCAACTATAAAACCACCACCAATCGAGTAGTAGGTTTTGCTATAAACTTTTTTGTCCCCCGCGAATGCGTGAATTTGCATGCCGTTTTCATGTAATGACAGATTATCACTTCGGAAAACCATGCCGCTATCATGTGGGAAATCGACTTCATGTAAACTATTGGCTAGTTTAATACGCTGTGTTTGCTCTACATCACGAATAAAACCGGGGATCGAATCAATATCAACGGTGGCGGGTAAATTACCTGCCAGACCCATGATAATGGCGATATCCGTATGATGACCCTTGCCGGTTAATGAGAGTGAGCCGTAAACATCGACGGCTACACGCGTGATAGAAGGCATTAATCCCTGGTTTACCAGATCGTCGACAAACTGTTTGCCGGCTTTCATCGGGCCAACCGTATGAGAGCTAGATGGGCCAATACCGACCTTAAACATGTCGAAAACGCTAATCACGCTAGACTCCTTAAAAAAGATAGAAATGATATAGTTATATATATTGAGGTACGCTACTTTACTGTGATTTAGTAGTGTTGATAAGGGAGTTTACAGGTTTTTTTGAATTATGATAGCAACAGCGATAAAGATGGGTAAAAAAAATACAAATTTGTTATCCTTAAATGATTTGGATCAAACCTGAACTTGTTGAGCTAATTGATGAATTATTGTCGCTGTTAATCCCCAAATGAGATGCTGCTGATACCAGTAAAAATAGACACGATGCTGCTGACCACGGCGACTAACATCAAGATAATGATAACTCGAAAGTGAAAGTGCTTCAGATAGAGGAACTTCGAATATTTTGGCAACTTCCGCCGGGTTGCTGTGGAGGGATAATCCGGGGGGCAATAATCCGACAATAGGCGTTACCAGATAGCCACTGCTGCTATTTAAAGGGGTAAGTTGTCCCAGAACCTGAACTTTCTGATGAGGTATGTTAACTTCTTCTTCCGCTTCCCGTAGTGCTGTCGCGATTATTGATTTATCTTTAGGATCAGCAACGCCCCCTGGAAAGGCGACTTGACCGGCATGTGATCGTAAAGTGGCTGAGCGTCGGGTCAACAATAATGTTGGTTTCGGTTTGCAGATGATGGGTAGTAACACCGCAGCATGGCGGTTGTTATCTGAAAGCCGTTTAGGTGGTGGTGGAAGTTGTAACTGAAATCTGTTAACGAAATCAGACAGTGATATCATATTACTTTTATTTTCCCTAGTTGCGGTAAGATACGATTCAGCTTATCAAATGTTTCCTGATACTCTTTTTCAGCAATGCTGTCGGCAACGATTCCGCCACCGGCCCAGCAATATATTTTTTCTTTCTCAGTTAAGAGGGTACGAATGGTGATATTGCTGTCCATTGTGCCACAGAAACTAATATAGCCGATTGAACCACAATATCCATGTCGGCGGTGAGGTTCAAGCTCTTCTATTATTTCCATTGCTCTGATTTTAGGCGCTCCGGTAATAGAACCGCCGGGAAAACAGACACGTAATAAATCCGTAGCATGTTGTTCATTTGGCAGTGTTGCGGTGATTGTGCTAACCAGATGATGAACGGCAGGGAATTGTTCAACTACAAATAATTCAGGAACTTTAACTGACCCCGGTGTGGCTACTCGGCCAATATCATTACGCAATAAATCGACGATCATCAAATTTTCAGCCTGGTCTTTTTTCGAGGTTGCCAGTTTTGTGGCTTGCAGTATGTCCTTTTCTGTATCACTTAAGCGCGGTAATGTTCCCTTAATCGGGCGAGTTTGAATTTGTTTATTTTCCAGGAGTAAAAAGCGTTCAGGAGAGACGCTGATAATGCTGTTTTCCGGTAAACGAATAAAGGCGGAAAAAGGTGCACGGTTGTTCTCATTAAGTTTTATGAATGCTTGCCATTCATCTCCTTGATAATCAGCGCAAAATCGTTGTGCCAGGTTAACTTGATAACAATCACCACTTAACAGATAGTGATGAATGCAGTTAATTTTTTCATTATATTGTTTGGCACTCATATTTGATTGCCACTCACTGGTCAACGTAAAAGCCATTTTTGGCGAAATTTGGTGAGAAGTAAGCCAGTTCAGGCGTGTATCAACATCACTGTAGCTGAATAAAATCACCTCTTTTTTATGATGATCAACAATCAGCGCCCAGTCATAAATACCTATTGCCATATCTGGAAATGACAGCTCATTTTTGGCTTGTGATGGTAACTCTTCAATGTAACGTCCAAGGTCATATCCCCATAGACCTAGCGCACCGCCCTGAAATGGCAAATCAGGATCACGCTTTGCTGTAATATTTAATTTCTCTAGCTGTCTTTTTAGCAGGTAAAAGGGGTCTTCCTCAGTAATATAGCTATCGCCATCTTCATTTATTTCAGTTGATTTATTATGACTGAGCAGTGTTATCCGTGGTTCTGCAACCAGAATATCGAACCGGTTATGGGGATGGTTGGCAGCACCAGAATGGAGCAGCATTGCCCAAGACTGATTTGAAATCGGCGCGAAATAGTTGATGGCAGCGTCTGGTTGATAGGGTAATTGCCGTTTTTGTAGTGAAATACTCATTATCGTGTTGGTTTAGCAGTTGTAATGCAAAAGTGAGTCTTGCTTTTAATCCTTACAGATTAACATAGAAATCCATTCCTTACTTGAGTTAAAAATCGCTATACTCTTCGGCATAGATCACTTTATAGAGGTTATTATCATGTTTTCAGAGATGCCAACTTTATCCCATGAGGAACAGCAACGAGCAGTAGAAAAAATTCAGCAATTGATGGTTGAAGGAATGAGTAGTGGCGAAGCGATTGCGTTGGTTGCACAAGAACTTCGTGAGCGGCATCGAGGAAAAGAGCAGGTTAATGTGGTGTTTGATGATGAAAAATGAACATAATTAAATTATTTATTTAACAATAATCACACATTTATTTTACCTGACATGTTAGGTTAGCTCCATATTTAATCTCTTACTTTGAGATATTAACGGGAGGTAGTATGAAAGCATGTCATATCATTAACAGAGTTGGCCTATCAGGTGCTGCACTTTTGCTCACTGCTTCATTCACAGTATCTGCTGTGTCGGAGAGCAAACGTGTTGATAAATTTATTTCTTGCGACAATTTAACTAAATCGCAAATTGCCGCTCAAGTAAAGCGTGATTTTCTGCAAAATCGCATTAACCATCGGTCAGAAGATAGAAAGCAATTGGGAACTTCTAAACCCGTGGTGTGGATAAAGGCGGAAAATATCACTGGTGATAAAGATATATTAAAAATTCCGCTGACTGTTCGTGGTTCTAAGCGTGACAAAGATTACCGTGTTGTCGTTGATTGTCAGCAAAATACGATTAGCTATAGTGAATTGAAATAACATTTTCGGATAGTTATGTCTACCCGTCATTTGACGGATACCAGATTTGGTGTTAGCCAGTAAAGGAAATGTTATGTCAGAATTGAAAAAATTATATCCGGCTTGTGAAGCTTATCGTTCGGGGTATTTGGATACAGGCGACGGTCATCAAATTTATTGGGAATTGTGTGGTAATCCTGTAGGTAAGCCGGCTGTATTTATTCATGGCGGGCCGGGGGGTGGTATTGCTTCTTATCACCGTCGGTTATTCGACCCGAAGAAATATCATGTCATGTTATTTGATCAGCGTGGTTGTGGGCGTTCAAAACCTCATGCCAGCTTGGAAAATAATACCACTTGGCATTTAGTTGAAGATATTGAGCGCTTACGTCAATTGATGGGAGTCGAAAAATGGCTGGTATTTGGTGGTTCTTGGGGGTCAACTTTATCTTTAGTTTACGCCCAGACTCATCCTCAACACGTTTCTGAATTAATTCTTCGGGGAATTTTCTTACTGAGGCCAGAAGAGTTGCACTGGTATTATCAGGATGGTGCTTCTAATTTCTTCCCTGACAAATGGCAACGAACGGTATCTATTTTATCGGAGGAAGAACGAAAGGATGTGATCGGCGCGTATAATAAGCGGCTGACTAGTAATGATCTTCGGGTGCAATTAGAAGCCGCGCGTCTCTGGAGTTTGTGGGAAGGAGAAACGGTAACATTGCTTCCTTCAAATAGTGTAGAGTGTTTTACGGAAGATGAGTTTGCTTTGGCATTTGCCCGGATTGAGAATCACTATTTTATCAATGAGGGTTTTATGAATGAGGGGCAGCAACTGTTGAATAATATTGACGTTATACGGGATATTCCGGCAGTTATCATTCATGGTCGATATGATATGGCTTGCCGGGTGCAAAATGCTTGGGATCTGGCGCAGGCATGGCCGGAAGCGGAATTACATATCATTGAAGGAGCAGGACATTCATTTGATGAGCCGGGTATTTTACATCAGCTTATTAGTGCAACAGATAGGTTTGCAGCTCAGTAATTGGATATATACCCTATGGATTTCAAGATGGATCGCGACGGCAAGGGAGTGAATCCCCGGGAGCATAGATAACGATGTGACCGGGGTGAGCGAGTGCAGCCAACAAAGAAGCAACTTGAAAGATGACGGGTATAACCACCGGTTATCCGGTGGTTAGCCATTCTTACTGGATAATCAGCGGCCTTTTGGCTCGTAGGGTAAAATGGAAAGTTGTTTGGATAATTGGCGATAATGGACTAAACGTTGTTGAAAATATTGCCGCAGATGTTCGGGTTGTTCTTGTTCAACTGTATCAGGAAGTACCGGCATATTGTAACGTTCCTTAAAGGCTACGCCAGAAGCTGCCAAATCAACATTCACTTTGCCCATATTCTCTATAGAAAGTTCGGCCAGATTGTGTTTCATCAGTGTCTCTCTCATTTACAAATACAAAGTGATAAAACTAATCCAGACAGGTTTTTCTGGCAAGGTCTGAATTGATTATTTTATAAATATAAATAATATTCATTATCATTAAATATAAAAATTCCTTGATGAAGATTATTTTGTAAATGTAATTCATTTTCATTTAAATATATTAAATGAGATTCATTTTCATTTTTTTATTAAAAAATATATTGATATTTCAATGTGATGACTATTTTAAATTTATTTTTAATATTGGGTTTTATTATTTTAATTTAATTGGCATAATATAGTTCAATTAATAACTGGAGTATCTATTATGTTAAATCAAGACATGGTTAATAAATTAAATGATCAGATGAATCTGGAGTTCTATTCTGCGAATTTATATCTGCAAATGAGTGCATGGTGTAGTGAACAAGGGTTACCTGGTGCCGCTGCGTTTTTTAAATCGCATTCTCAGGAAGAGATGCAGCATATGCATCGCTTGTTTGAGTATCTGAGTGATACAGGTGCAATGCCACGTTTGGGGCAAATTGATGCACCTTCGGCCGATTATGAATCTATATCTCATGTACTCAATAGAACTTATGAGCACGAGAGATTTATTACTGCCGAAATTAATAAACTTGCTCATTTGGCGATAACCACGCAGGATTATTCTACTTTTAACTTTCTGCAATGGTATGTAGCAGAACAGCATGAAGAAGAGAAATTGTTTAAATCTATCCTTGATAAACTGGATATGGTTGGTGAAGATGGTAAAGCTCTTTTCCTATTAGATAAGGATCTGAAAGGTCTGGCTGCTGCAAATCCTGTCTAATGAAATGGAATTAATTAGCCGCAGTAGTCGCAATAACTTTAGGTATTTAAAGTCAATGCTGCGGTTTTCCTTTATTTTTGCGCGATAGTTCACAAGACGAAATTCTTATTGTAAGTTATCGCAGATAAAATAACTCTTTTGATATAAAATGATGACAATTTATAGAGATTCATTTGAAAATTAAGAGGTTATTGATGACCATTAGCACAATCCGCTCTTTTGGCCGAAAATTATCTGCTTTAATTGTCCTTTTTGTTGCCATATCTTGCCAGCAAGCTTTGGCCCATGCGCATTTAACAGAACAAATTCCGGCAGAAGATACGACAGTAGAAAATACACCGCAGGTGATCACGCTAAGCTTTTCGGAAGGTATTGAGCTGAGTTTTAGTAAAGTAAAAGTGATTGGTCCGGAAAATAAACCCATTAAAACGGGAAAGTTGAAGCTTGATCCGGCAACTAATACAAAGCTTATTCTTCCTATCGAAGATAAACTGACGACAGGGAGATATGATGTTAACTGGAGTGTGGTCTCTGTTGATGGGCACAAGACTAAAGGTGTCTATAGCTTTACAGTGAAATAATTATGTCTCTAGCGGCGCTGTATATTCTTTGTCGCTTCATTCATTTCGTGGCAGTTATGTTAGTGTTTGGCTTTAGCATATTTACTGCCATATTGGTTCCTGAGCGTTTATCTATTCTGATTGATGCATGCCTTCGTTTATACCCTATGGATTTTAAGATCCATTTCGCTCGCTTTTATATCTACATTGGTAACTATTATGAAACGTTTACTTTTATTACTTTCCTTTTTTTGTCTCTCTTTTCAAAATGTTGCTGCACCGATTGAAACGGTGAGTAAGCTACAATTTGGTGATAAATGGGCATTTACACGGGAAGAGGTGATGTTGGATTGCCGAGCAAATAAGGCTCTGTTTGTGATTAATCCAAGTACGTTAGTGCAATACCCATTGAATGATATAGCCACGGATATGATGAAGGTAGGGAAAGTGAATGCTAAGTCTTTGGATATTATTCTATTGGATGATAGCAAAAATCCGACTCAAAAAATGAGCATAGAGCCATTCCAACAAGCAGCTTTAGCATTGTGCGATAAGAGATAATGTCATTGAGTAAGCAATATACCCGTTATCTTTCAAGTTGCCTCTTTGTTGGCTGCGCTCGCTCACCCCGGTCACATAGTTTGCTATGCTCCCGGGGATTCACTCTCTTGCCGTCGCGATGCATCTTGAAATCCGTAGGGTATAGCGTCTATTTTGGCTTAATGGAAGATGTTGTTTTTGATTATTTATTATCCAAAAAGTTGGTAAAATGCAAGCATGTCAGCTACTCTTTAAATTGTAAGTTGTTTTTCGTCTCAATGACACTTTTAGCGCACGGCTCTTAAGAGCCATTTTCCCTAGGCCGAGTAGAGGAGTCAACTCGGCCTTTTTTTGTCACAAGTTTTGTGGACATCAGACCACCCTCATAACCCATGCATGTTTTTGTCTATCATAATGCTTTCGGTAGAGAAGAATGTGTTTATCGTTTAGTAAGGCGGGAATACTGGTATGTTCATCCCATCCATCCAACTGCATACAAAGTTCGTGGTCGGAATTACAAGGAATACTAATGGTGATATCGTCCTCTTGGGAAGGTGAAGAGAGAATAGCATCATCAATTTCGTAGCTGGAAATTCTTAATTTGGTCTGGTTCATGATCGCTCCTTAACTTTTCGATAACAGGTAAGACCAGTGTGGCCATCATTGAGAATAGATCAAATAGCTGAGATTTCCAGTAATAATATTTTCTGTGTTGGATAATCGGTAGATGATATTGCTGTTATAACGATCTGTTCTAAAACTTACTCTTGTCATATTGCTTTTTTTATCTCTGTCATTCTTTGACCTTTTATACATTCAGTAGGAAATATTTATTTGGTGTGGTAGTAAGGACTCAAAGTGTTGGTGTGGTAAATGCAATAATTCTATGGATAAATTGTTTGAATGTTTTGTTTTTTTACTACACCACTAGTCAACTCTCAAATGAAAGAGGTTAATGAACGGCACTGCTATCAGATAATTGATCTTTATAATTGTGCAAAAACTCAATTTGATTTTATTGTATGAAGGCATAGAGGCACTAACAGTGAATCATATTCATACTGGTTGTACCTCTGATAATGTTTTGGTGAAGTAGTGTGATATCTCACTAGCCTTTGCGAGTACTCGATAAATATAATTAAAGAATATCTTATGAGAGACAGTAAAAAATTTACGTCAGTGTGACAGACTGTTAACCTTATTGTTATGGGCATTTGATGTTTTTTTGATATAAAAATAGAGATGCATTTTGTGAATTTCATCGGATAGGTCAATTATGAATAAAAATGAGTTCTATTGGGAGCTTACGGGGGACCTAAAAGCTCTGTTGTCTGGTGAGTATGACTTAATAGCGACGCTGGCTAATGCCAGTGCATTGTTGTATGAACGTTTGCATGACGTTAACTGGGTTGGCTTTTACCTGATTGATGGTAATACGTTGGTGTTAGGGCCATTTCAGGGAAAAGTTGCTTGTGTCAGAATACCTGTTGGCAAGGGGGTATGCGGAACGGCTGTATTGGAAAAGCGTATCCAGCGTGTTGATGATGTTCATGCGTTCCCTGGTCATATCGCCTGTGATGTTGCTAGTAACGCTGAAATTGTGTTGCCGTTGATCGTAAGCGATAGAATTATCGGTGTATTGGATATTGATAGTACGGTCTTTAATAGGTTCGACGAGAAAGACGAATTTGGCTTACAAGCCCTTATTGATGGGCTTTGTGCTCATTTAGAACAGTGCGTTGTGCCGAAATATGTTGAATTGAATGTAACTTAACATATGGATAACGTGGCATTTATCAGCAACGCTATTATAATGACGCCAGTTCATGCCTATGCTGGTTGGCAAAACCGTTGTAATCAGGAAATTTCATGGAAAATCAACCTAAGTTGAATAGTAGTAAAGAGATTATTGCTTTTTTAGCTGAGCGTTTCCCGCTCTGTTTCGTAGCCGAAGGTGAAGCTCGTCCTTTAAAGATCGGTATTTTTCAAGATATCGTTGAACGTATTCAGGACGAAGAGTGTTTAAGTAAAACACAACTGCGCTCAGCCTTACGTCTGTACACATCAAGTTGGCGTTACCTGTATGGTGTGAAAGAAGGTGCGCAGCGTGTTGACCTTGATGGTAATTCATGCGGTGAATTGGAAGCGGAACATATTGAGCACGCTCTCCAGCAACTGACTGAAGCCAAAGCACGGGTTCAGGCACAGCGTGCGGAGCAAAGAGCTAAAAAACGTGAAGCTGAAAATGCGGCTGCTGGTGAAAAAAATGAACGGCCCATAGCCAAGAAGCCCGCTCCTCGTCGCCGTGCTAATAATACTGAGGGAGAAAAACGGCAGCAACAGCCACGCCAACAAAAGCGTCCTCAGCAAGCACATAAACCAGTTGCTAAACCTGTTCAACCTGCACCGATTCAGATTATCGATGTTTCGTCGCTGAAAATTGGTCAGGAAATTAAAGTAAGAGTGGGTAAAAGTTCAGTGGATGCTTCTGTGCTTGAGGTCGCCAAAGATGGTGTACGGGTGCAATTGCCTTCCGGTTTGGCAATGATTGTACGCGCAGAACATTTACAGTTCTGATACGGAGGCCGACCAAGGCATGAACAAATTCGTCAGACTGGCTTTTGTCTTAGGTGTTTCAATTTTTGGTACTTGTTATGCAAATACAAACAGTCCAGTGGCTGTTCCTGTTGGTATTGAACAATTACCTATATTGAAGCAAGAACCTCAGCATTCAACAGTTAGCGAGCGGGTAACATCCCGCTTCACTCGTTCTCATTATCGCCAATTTGATTTAAATGGTGATTTTTCGGCAAAAATATTTGACCGTTATCTCAATATACTGGATTACAGCCATAACATATTATTGGCGTCAGATGTTGCTCAGTATGCCGATAAGAAAAAGTTGTTAGGCAAGGAATTGGAAAATGGGAATCTGGAAATTCCGTATGACTTGTTTAATTTGTTACAGAAACGTCGCTTTGAGCGTTATCAGTACGCTTTATCGCGTCTTGAACAGCCAATGAGTTTTGATGGTAACGATACAATTGATGTTGATCGTTCCAAAGCCCCTTGGCCACAGAGTGTGGAAGAGCTAAATAAACTTTGGGATGCTAAAGTTAAATATGATTGGCTCAACCTCAAGCTCAGCGGCAAAGAGGACAATAAAATCAAAGAGATGCTTACCAAACGCTATCAATCTGCGTTAAAACGTCTGACACAAAGCCAAAGTGAAGATGTTTTCCAATTGATTATGACTGCGTTTGCCCGTGAAATTGACCCTCATACCAATTATCTTTCACCACGCAATACTGAACAGTTTAACTCAGAAATGAGTCTTTCTCTGGAAGGGATTGGTGCTGTTTTGCAAATAGATGATGACTACACGGTGATAAATTCTTTGGTTGCTGGTGGACCTGCCGCCAAAAGCAAAGCATTAAACGTGGGTGATAAGATTATCGGCGTTGCCCAGTCAGGAAAGTCTATGGTGGATATTATTGGCTGGCGTCTGGATGATGTGGTTGCGCTGATTAAAGGGCCTAAAGGGAGTAAAGTACGGCTTGAGGTTATTTCTGATACCAAAGGGGCAAAACCACGTACTGTTACTTTAACTCGCGAACAGATCCGTTTGGAAGATCGGGCTGTGAAGATGTCAGTTAAGACAATGGGTCAGGAAAAAGTGGGCGTGCTTGATATCCCCGGTTTTTATGTTGGTTTGACTGATAATGTTAAAACTCAATTACAAAAACTGACCAAACAGCATGTCAGTGCTATTGTCATTGATTTGCGTAGTAATGGCGGTGGCGCACTGACAGAGGCGGTTTCTTTATCAGGCTTGTTTCTCCCAAGTGGCCCGGTTGTCCAGGTTAGAGATAATAATGGGAAAATTCGTCAGGATTCTGATACTGATGAAGTGGTGTACTATAAAGGACCTTTGGTTGTCTTGGTAGACCATTTTAGTGCTTCTGCTTCTGAAATTTTTGCCGCAGCAATGCAGGATTATGGGCGAGCGTTGATTGTTGGTGAACCGACTTTTGGTAAAGGTACAGTTCAGCAATATCGTTCTTTGAGTCGTATTTACGATCAAATGATGCGTCCTGATTGGCCATCACTGGGTTCTGTCCAATATACGATTCAGAAGTTTTATCGTGTGAATGGCGGTAGTACTCAGCGTAAAGGGGTTACTCCTGATATCGTCATGCCTACGGGGGTTGATCCGGCAGAAACTGGGGAAAGTTTCGAAGATAATGCTTTGCCTTGGGATAGCATTCCTCCTGCCCGTTATACAGGGTCTAAAATTATTGCTGCATTAGTTCCTCAGTTGAATGTTGCTCACAATGCCCGCATTACAACTGATGCCGAATTCAAGTATATCAATGAGGATATTGCTCACTATAAGGCGTTGAAAGAGCATAAAAATATTGTTTCTCTGAACTATGCACAAAGAGAAAAAGAGAATAAAGAAGCGGATGCTCTGAAGTTGAATCGCATAAATGATCGCTTTAAACGCGAGGGTAAAAAACCGTTAACTTCACTGGATGATTTGCCTAAAGATTATCAGGGGCCAGATCCCTATCTTGATGAGTCAGTGAAGATTGCACTTGATTTAGCGCACCAACCTGCTGAGAAAATGTTGGCTAAATCTAAGTAAAATAATGGGTTAAAGCCTGTTAATGATTAATGCCCAATATCGTTCGCTTGGGATGTTTTGAGTGAACGGTATTGGGCTGTCAGTAATATGAACAGTCTTTTTCTTTTCAGGAAAGATGAATTATTTCACATTTTCTCAGCATTACTAGGTATTAGCGTGTTTTGTTTAACCAATTGGTGTTAGGCTAATGTGGGTTTTTTGATGATTTTGTAAAGTTGTGTTGGTTTTATACCCTATGGATTTCAAGATGCATCGCGGCGGCAAGGGAGCGAATCCCCGGGAGCATAGATAACTATGTGACCGGGGTGAGTGAGTGCAGCCAACAAAGAAGCAACTTGAAAGATGACGGGTATATCGCTTAACAGGCTAAAAGCCTTGAATATAGTAAGAACAGCCTTATTTATAGAGTAGTTCTGAAAGTGCATTGATTTATTAATAAAGGAAGCCGGTTTTTATGATGCGAATTGTTTTGTTCCTCCTCACTAACCTCGCTGTTATGTTGGTGTTCGGGATAATACTTTCTTTGACAGGAATTCAGGGGAGTAGTGTACAAGGTTTGATGATTATGGCTGGCCTGTTTGGTTTCGGTGGGGCGTTAGTTTCCCTGTTGATGTCCAAATGGATGGCCCTGCGTTCTGTGGGTGGTCAGGTCATAGAACAGCCAGCAAATGAAGTTGAACATTGGTTAGTTGAAACTGTTCGCCGTCAAGCGGAACAAGTCAATATTGCCATGCCCCAGGTTGCGATTTATGCCGCGCCTGATATTAACGCATTCGCTACCGGAGCGCGTCGTAATGCTTCTCTGGTTGCTGTCAGCACCGGTCTATTGGATAACATGAGTAGGGCAGAAGCAGAAGCTGTTATTGCTCATGAGATTAGTCATATTGCTAATGGTGATATGGTGACGATGACTTTGTTGCAAGGGATAGTAAATACTTTCGTTATCTTTATTTCCCGTCTACTGGCTCAGGCTGTATCAAGCTTCCTGTCTGGCAATAGTGACGAGGAAGAGAGTAACTCTTCTGGCAATCCGATTGTTTACATGGTTGTTTCAATGGTGTTGGAAATAGTATTTGGTATTCTGGCGAGCATTATCACGATGTGGTTCTCACGTTATCGCGAATTCCATGCAGATGCAGGTTCTGCCAAGTTGGTCGGTCGTGAGAAAATGATCGCTGCTTTACAGCGTCTGAAAACCAGTTATGAACCGCAGGAAGAAGGCAGCATGATGGCGTTCTGTATTAATGGTAAATCAAAGACATTCAGTGAGCTGTTCATGTCTCACCCACCATTGGACAAACGTATTGAAGCACTGCGTAGTGGACAATACCTGAATAAATAATATTGTGAATAAAATAAAAAGCCGGGGAAATTAATCCCGGCTTTTTTACAGTTAAATTATAGCTGACTTAATTCAACATGTTCTTCCTGATCGAAGATAGTTTTATCAGTTTGCCCCATTAGTTGGCTGGTAATAGTGCCAGCAGTCATTGAGCCATTTACATTCAGTGCCGTACGGCCCATGTCAATGAGAGGCTCAACAGAAATCAATAAAGCAATCAATGTTACAGGTAATCCCATTGCGGGTAAGACAATCAGTGCTGCAAACGTAGCACCGCCACCGACACCAGCAACGCCAGCAGAGCTGATAGTGACAATGCCAACGAGTGTTGCAATCCACATCGGGTCGAGCGGGTTTATGCCCACTGTTGGAGCAACCATTGCGGCCAGCATGGCGGGATAAATTCCGGCACAGCCATTCTGACCAATTGTTGCTCCAAAAGATGCTGAAAAGCTGGCGATTGATTCTGGTACGCCAATACGGAGTGTCTGGGTTTCGACATTCAGTGGAATACTGGCTGCACTGGAACGGCTGGTGAATGCAAAGGTCAACACTGGCCAAGTTTTTTTGAAAAATCTAAGTGGATTGATGCCGAAGAGAGAAAGTAGAAACCCATGAGCAACAAATACTAGTGCTAGTGCAATGTAGGATGCGATAACAAAGGTTCCTAGTTTTGCAATTTCATGGATATTAGAGTTGGCGACAACTTTGGTCATCAGGGCCATAACACCATACGGCGTTAAGCGCATAACCAGACGAACCAGTTTCATTACCCATGCTTGTATAGTGTCGATAGCGACTAATATGCGTTCACCCCTCTCATGATCATCTTTCAACATTTGCAGGGCAGCGATACCTAAGAAGGTTGCAAAAATAACAACGCTGATAACAGAAGTTGGGTTAGCGCCGGTTAAATCTGCGAACGGATTTTTAGGAATAAAAGATAAAATCAATTGTGGTACAGATAAATCAGAGACTTTGCTGACGTAGTTGTTTTCGATAGCAGACAGACGTGTTGTTTCCTGGGGACCTTGAATCAGACCTTCAGCAGTCAGGCCGAACAGGTTGATAATCATGATACCGATAAGCGCTGCAATCATTGTCGTGAATAACAACGTCCCGATAGTCAGAAAGCTGATTTTTCCTAGAGAAGATGCTTTGTGTAATTTGGCAACTGCACTCAAAATAGAGGCAAATACCAGAGGCATAATGACCATTTGTAGAAGTTGTACGTAGCCATTACCTACAATGTTGAACCATGATATGGATTCCTTCACTATGGTATTATCAGAACCATAAACTAGTTGCAGTGCTAAGCCAAAAATAATGCCAATGGCAAGGCCCGCAAAAACCTTTTTCGACAGGTTCCATTGCCGTGAACTGGCTTTTGACAATAGCAAAAGCAGTGCTACGAAGACGAGCACATTCGAAATGAGTGGTAAATTCATCCCCCAACTCCAGAATTCAATTTAGTTAAGTTATATACCCGTCATCTTTCAAGTTGCCTCTTTGTTGGCTGCGCTCACTCACCCCGGTCGCATAGTTATCTATGCTCCCGGGGATTCGCGCCCTTGCCGTCGCGATGCATCTTGAAATCCATAGGGCATAAGTTGTATCGAATCGTGTAAGTTTGCAAACGAACACATTACAACAAGCAATTGGGGAATATAGTACCAGCTTAAACTATTATCATTTATAACTATATAGAATTTAATATAACAAATATGACTTTTAAGATTTATTTTTAGTCAATTAAAGCATTAGAAATAGAGATCTTTGATGCGATTTATATAAAAAAGTATGGAATATTCAATATCTTCTGGTAGAAAAACGGCAATGACAATTAATAAGGCAGAAATAAACCTTTCTGCTTTCTTATTTCCTTGCTTGCCAAGCACAGGTAGACAGAAACGTATTTTGATTGGCCATAATAACGGCACACCAGCAGGTGTTAGCATATCTGCAATCAGATGGCTCAAATAGCCAACAATCATGGCATGGAAAAAATCAGTTGGGATTAGCCACTCTTCGGGTATTTTTAGCCAAAATAAAGTAATCCCTAATATGAGAGCAAGCAAACTGTGAGTAAATCCTCTATGACCACAGAGTTTGGCAATAGGAATGGAGATAAATCTGAATAATCTACCCAAGGTTGAATTAGGGTGATCGATATCGGGTAATAAGGCAGTAAGCAGCACCCCTGGTAGCATATGCAGCCAGTCTCCATTAGCTATCTCAGGTGTTATTTCTAGCTTGTGTGCCAAGATAATGCTGGCAACTGAAAATAAAAGATGCCCTTCTGCGGTCATAAATTCCTCTGACTAATAACTGTCTATCCATACAGCTGGCGAAGTATAGAGGGTTTTACGTGGGTAAGATAGAGGGTGAAAAGCAAAAATATCTTATTTATTAATATATACCCGTCATCTTTCAAGTTGCTTCTTTGTTGGCTGCACTCACTCACCCCGGCCACATAGTTTGCTATGCTCCCGGGGATTCGCTCCTTTGCCGCCGCGATGCATCTTGAAATCCATAGGGTATATAACGTTAATATTTAATTAGATTTTTGTTTGACAGAATAAGACATAAGCGTTACGGCTACTATGTGAACAATAAGAAGCTGCCATCGGCATCAGTGATGGCAGCTAAAGTTATAATCAGGTGATGTTCATGACAGTTAATTGTTCGAGAGAATGTAGTTTAATATCGGCGAGAACCCAACGTGGATCATCAAAGTGATGAGCGGATGGCACAACGATTGAACGCATTCTTGCAGCTTTTGTTGCTATCATTCCATTGAATGAATCTTCCAGTGTCACACAATTTATCGGAGCGACATCCAATTGCTCAGCAGCGCGCAAATAAACTTCGGGATTGGGTTTACTGTGAGGTAATTTGGCAGCAGAAACGACAGTATCAAAATAGTGATTAAGGCTGAACATTTTGAGTACTTGTTCCAGCATATATTGTGGAGAAGCTGAGGCCAGGCCGATTTTCAGTCCTTGTTTGCGGCAAAGGTTTAAAGCATATTCAACACCTGGGAGTAAAGGACGGTTTTCTTTTACCAAATCGATAACATGGTTGATAATTCGCTGTTCCACGTCTGATTTTGATGCCCCTTGCCAGGGAGAAGCTTGGTACCAAAGTTCCACAACCTGGTCAATTCGTAATCCAAGAGTATCTGGTAGTTTTTCGGCTAAAGAGAAATCCAAGCCTAACTCACTAAATACTTCTTTTTCTCCTTGGGTCCAATAGGGTTCAGAGTCAATCAGTAAACCGTCCATGTCGAAAATGGCTGCTTTTATTGGTAAATGAAAAGACATTTAAGTATCTCTCTCTGGTCAGACAGTTAGCGAAAGCTGATTGTAACAATCTCAGTAGGTGAAATCTTTTCCTGATCGGGAACATGGTAAGAAATGCTTAGTTAATTAAATATAAAGTTAAATTTGGTGATTGATGGGCTATGATTAGCCAAAAATAAAATCTGCTTATTGTTATGAGGAGTATCGATGACTTACCAAAAAGCCGGATACATCGCTATTATTAAGCGAGTTTTAGGTTGGGTGATTTTTGTTCCGGCACTTTTATCGACCATTGTTTCTGTGATAAACCTTGTCTGGTTGCATGGTATTAAAGGTGATGGTATCAATGCTGTTTTGGATGATTTCCTGAAAATGATGGCTGAAATGGTGCGTTTTAATACCGCATTTCTGGATTTCTTCTGGAAAAACTCACCAACACCTGATCGTCTGGCTGGTTTTACCGGATCAACGCTTGGTTTCCTGATTATCTATTTTCTTATTTTTTTCGGCCTTGCGATGAGTGCGTCAGGTCAACGGATATACAGACAAGTGAAGTTTATACGAGAAAACATTGAAGATCAGCTTATTATTGAAAAAGCTAAAGGCAATGATGGCCTGACAAGAGAACAGATTGAATTAAAAATTAAACTTCCTCGTCATACACTGTTCAGTCAGATTTATATCTTATATATTTCACCGGTAATTATCGGTGCAATTTTTTATTTTCTATTGAAAATCTTAGGTTGGTAGATTCTCCGGTTGGCGATAGCTGCGGAATAAGTATTTTCGCAGCCTGGCTAGCCATCTATTGGCTATTTTCAGTCAAAATATTATTGATAATATTTTGAACCGCAATAAGATTATCACCACCAAATAGATTACACCGGTTAAGCAAATAATAGAGCTGATACACAGGTTGCCGTTCAATAAAGTTGGCAGGGAGCGGCCATATGCTCTGATAGCCATCAAAAATTTGCATTGGTAAGTCAGGGTATAACGGTAACATAGCGAAATCACATTCACGATCTCCCCAATAACAGGCTGGGTCGAAGGCAACGGCTTGGTCATCTAGCGAAGCACAATTAGCAGGCCAGAGATCGCCATGTAACAGAGAGGGTTGTGGATGATGGTGTTGGAGTTTGTTACTGATAGCTTGAACGATATTATCAATATCACCAAATATCATGTTTTTTTCTGCCGCGATTTGTAATTGCCAACCGACCCGCTTTTCCGCATAAAATTGGTGCCAACGTCGTTGCCAGCCATTAGGTTGTGGAGTTGTTGCCAGCATATTATCAAAATCAAAACCGAATTGGGGTTGTTCGCTCCATTGATGAAGTTTTGCCAGTTGTTGACCGAAGCAATAGGCACTGTGAAGGTCAAAAGATTTTAACGGCAGAAATTCAAGCAGTAGAAAGCTATGGTCACGGCTGTTGCCAATACCATAAACAGCAGGAACACGGATAGTTTGGCTGCGTGCCAGGAGTTCAAGCTGTTCTGATTCTGCTTTGAAGACAGGGAGTATTTCGCGCAGATTGGATTTGACAAAAACTTGTCGTTTTCCATGTGTGATTCGCCAAGCTTGGTGGATGTCCCCTCCGGCTAATTCAGTTTTATCGTGAATTTCAGCAACACCGAAATGTTCGTTTAACAAACGATTTACTGTCTGCCACATGGTTCACCTCTCTATGTCGTCAATTACTTTATGAACAATTATAGTCAGAGAAAATATATGATCAGGTAAAAAAGATGATTAACAGGGTTATATCTCAAAATAGATATAACCCTTTTTGTTATTGGTTGGGTTCGTTAGAGATTTGTAGAGCGGCTTGATACGTTTTACGTTTAGATTTTGTTCTTACAAGTTTTATCTGACTATACGCCAAAGCTAGTGTAAAGAAGATAGCCTGAACAATAACGATGCATGGCCCCGTTGCACCATCAATGTGGAAACTGATCAGAGTACCCAGGATACAGGAACTGACCGATGCAATGATAGCGACGATTAACATTCGGTCAAAACTGCGGCATAACATGAAAGCGATAATGCCCGGTGAAATCAACATTGCAATAACCAAAATCATTCCCACTGCTTGCAGGGAAGCGACGATGGTCATGGACAGCAGGCAAAGCAAACCGTAATGTAAAAGTTTAACAGGCAATCCTACTACGCGTGCTTGGTTCGGATCGAAGCAATAAAGCATGAAGTCTTTTCGCTTTAGCAGTATCACCGCCATAGTGATGCAGGTAATCCATAATGTTTGATTCAACTCATCTTTAGTGATCCCTAGTATATTTCCGAACAGAATATGAGTCAGATGTTGGTCGGTATCTATGCGGGTAAAAAGAACTAAACCAAAGGCAAACATGCCTGAAAAGACAATTCCCATGACAGTATCTTCTTTTATCCGGCTATGTTCTTTCAGATATCCTGTTGCAACAGCACAAAAGATACCGGAAAGGAATGCGCCAATAGCCAGCGGTATACCGGCAGCGAAAGCCAGTACAATACCTGGTAATACCGCGTGAGAAATGGCGTCCCCCATTAACGACCATCCTTTAAGAACCAGATAACAAGAGAGTATTGCACATACCGCGCCTGTTACAATCGCTGCGAATATTGCCCGTTGCATAAATGGAAACATAAACGGCTCAGTGAATAGCTGTATTAACTCATTCATGGTTGCGTCTCCTGAGCTAAGGCTGAGGATTCTTTTCTGGCACGTATACGTGAAGCGAATAGTCCATGTTTTGGTGCAAAGAAGAATGCTAGTAGGAAAATAACGGTTTGCAGCGTGACAATGACACCACCAGTAGCGCCGTTAAGGAAGAAGCTTAGGTAAGCGCCAAATGCACTGGTCAGGGAGCCAATAGTAACGGCAATGATCAGCAGGTGCTTAAAACGATCTGTTAATAAGTAAGCTGTTGCGCCAGGAGTGACAACCATTGCAATTACCAGAATAGCGCCGACAGTTTGTAAGGCTGCGACAGTACAAGCACTCAACAAAGTAAAAAAAATGATTTTCATCCGCAAGGGAGATAAGCCGATAGAGCGAGCATGCGTTTCATCAAAAAATACAATGAGCAAATCTTTCCAGATAAACATGAGCACGATAAATGAAATCGCAATAATGATTTCAACTTGGAGAACATCTTCATCAGCGATGCCAAGGATATTGCCGAAAATAATGGTTTGTACGTTAACCGATGTAGGATTGAGGGAAACGATTAATAAGCCAGCAGCAAAGAAAGTGGAAAAGATGAACCCGATTACTGCATCTTCACGTAAGCGAGTGATATGACGAACTAAAGTCATAGACAGAGCTGCCAACATCCCGGTAAAAAAAGCACCACCTGCATAAGGAAGACCCAGCGCATAAGCACCAGCGACGCCAGGCACAACTGAGTGAGAGAGAGCATCTCCCATCAATGACCAGCCTTTTAACATCAGGTAGGAAGAAAGGAAGGCGCAGACGGCACCGACGATGGCACTAACCCAGATGGCTTTTACCATGTAATTATAGTGAAAAGGTTGCAGCAAAAGCTCTGTCATGATTGACGCTTCTCCTTATGCTGACCCTGCCTTGGCGGAACATGATGATCATGACCATAAAATACGGCGGCGCGTTCATCATCAGTAATAACAGTCAAGGAGCGTGGATCATCATCATCATGTAATTCCGGGCCGGATAGATTAATATGACGAAGTACTCCACCAAAAGTCATCTCTAAATTTTTTTGGGTGAACGTTGTTTCTGTTGGGCCACTTGCCAGAACCGTTCGGTTGATTAGGATAACATGATCGCAGAATTCAGGCACGCTACCGAGGTTATGTGTAGAAACCAGAACCAGATGGCCCTCATCACGTAAATCACACAACAGGTCAATGATGGCATTCTCTGTTTTTACATCAACACCAGTAAAAGGTTCATCTAGTAATAGAACTTTACCTTCCTGAGCCAGAGCCCTTGCAAGAAAAACCCGTTTTTTCTGTCCACCTGAGAGTTCGCCAATCTGTCGGTTGCGTAGGGCCGTTAAGCCGACACGTTCAAGTGCTTTATCAACAGCTTGGTGATCTCTTTTACTTGGGATTCTCAGGAATCCCATTTTCCCATAGCGGCCCATCATAACGACATCAGAAACCAATACTGGAAAGTTCCAATCGACTTCTTCTGTTTGGGGGACATATGCAATAATATTTTTCTTCAAGGCATTTTTGACTGGCATATCACTCAGAGTTACTTTTCCCTGAGATGGGCTTACCAGTCCCATGATAGTCTTAAACAATGTGGATTTACCACTACCGTTAATGCCCACCAACGCACAAATAGTTCCACCGGTGATAGAAAAACTTGCATCATAAATAGCTGTGTGACCGTTGTTATAAGTCACAGTGGCGTCATCGACGACTAAATGAGGACGTTCAAACAGCATATTGCTATTCATTGATTAAACCCTTTTGCGATTGTATCTACAGTTTTGTTCAGTAAATCAATATAAGTTGGTACTGGGCCGTGACTGCCGGAGAGTGAATCTACATAAAGAACGCCACCATAACGGGCATCTGTTTCTTTACTGACTTGTTTAGCGGGTTTATCTGAAATGGTACTTTCGCTAAATACAACGGGGATTTTATTTGCTCTTACAGTATCAATAACATGACGAACTTGTTGTGGTGAACCTTGTTCTTCCGCATTAATTGGCCATAGATAAACTTCCTTGAATTGGTAATCTTTAGCCAAATAGCTAAAAGCCCCTTCACTGGTGACTAACCAACGTTGATTTTGTGGAATACGGGAAAGACGTTCTCTCAATGGAGAATCCAGTTGCGCGATTTTTTCAGCATAGACTTTGGCATTCCTATTATAAATTTCTGCATTTTCAGGATCGTATTTTACAAATGCTTGGCGGATATTCTCGATATAGACCAAAGCATTTGTGGGTGACATCCAGGCGTGAGGATTAGGATTCCCGTTGTAAGGCCCTTCACGGATAGGTAGTGGTTCAATACCATCAGTAATAACAACGGCAGGTACATCTTTAAGGTTTTCAAAGAAGCGTTCAAACCAGCGTTCTAGATTTAGTCCATTCCAAAGGATCAAATCAGCATGTTGAGATTTTATAATATCTTTGGGGGTAGGTTGGTAATCATGGATTTCGGCGCCCGGTTTAGTAATTGATTCAACAATCGCTGCATCACCCGCTACGTTTTGTGCGATATCTTGAATGATGGTAAAGGTCGTGACAACTTTAAATTGTTTGGCGGCGGATACCGGATGACTAAATAGAATGACGGATAAGAGAATCGGCATAATTCCCAGAACAGGAGGCGAAAGTAACAGCAGAGAAAGTTTTTTCTTCATCAATTCAAACCTTACTTGTTATAAGTATATGATAACGATTATCAATATCATTTAAGTAAAGTCAAGATTATAAAATTTGGAAACAACGATTGTTGCGATAGCCATTCCATACGATATGAACACGAATAGAGTGAAAAGTTAAGTAAAAATATTTTTAGATTGTAAACGAAATTGTATATGCTGCGCTTTAGTAAAATTTGATCCAGAGGATTATAGGGTGAAATTAAGACTGAGCTTTGTGGCACTGGTTGTGCTGTTAGTCGGTTGTGCTGAGAGAAATACTCAGCAAACAAATACGGGTAAACAGTTCGGTCAGCAACGTATGCTTAGTGGCAACACTGCTAACGCGGCTAGAATTTCTTCTTTCCCGTCAACGCCTTTTGATACATTTATTCAACAGGCATCCAATCGATACGGCGTTGATGAAACGCTTATCAGAGCGATTATTCAAGTTGAATCTGGTTTTCGCCCTGATGCCGTCAGTAAATCGAATGCAATTGGTCTTATGCAGATAAAAGCATCGACCGCAGGGCGGGATGTGTATCGACAGAAGGGGCGTTCTGATCAGCCAACAACGCGTGAGTTGAAAGATCCTAAAACTAATATTGATCTTGGCACTGCTTATATCAGTATCCTGAAAGAACAACATTTGGCAGGTATTGATAACCCTGAGACTCTCTACTATGCCACTATTGTTGCCTACGTAAATGGGGCGGGTGCTCTTTTACGTACTTTTAATGCAGATCGTCAATTAGCCGTTAATAAAATAAACCGTATGACGCCGGATGAGTTTTATCAGTATGTTCAGGATAATCATCCAGCACCTCAGGCTCCACGCTATTTATGGAAGGTAAAAAAGGCTTATCGTTCGTTAGTATTGGCAGATTGAGTTGCTGGTAAAAATGACAATTCTATTTGTGACAGCCTCGCATTGGACCAAGGTTTACGGCGGTTTCTGCTAAATTTAACTACAAAAGGCTTGCACTCAATCCGTAGTGGATTATGGAAGATAAAATGATCCCTTCTTTGGTATTGATTGTAGAGAAGGGGTTTTAATATATGTGTTCACTGGTGTTTACAAGCTAAAAGGTATGAGACCTCATTTCAATTTACATCATGCGATGGTAAATATCGTTTGATATCCGATAATTCATATCTAAAGAAGGGCTCTCTTCGAATATATTGCTTAATGATCAATACGGTATTTAACCAATGTTGAACTCAGCTATATTATAACAAAACAATATAGCTAGATTGATTCTAATTAGAAATTATTTTCTTATGGATTTAAAGATAATTAACTTTTACATTAATTATGGAAATTTATTATCATTAAATAATATTTGCTGAAATTAATTTTAGCTTGAACTTATATTTTAAAGTAATTAAATATACAGGATGTCTTTGTAAATGTTTAATAAGTTGTATTTTATGTGGCATTTTATCTGCACTTTTCTTGAATATTAATATTTATTTTTCAATAAGTTATATGATTTTTACCGTATTGATGTTAATAGTCGTTGATGATTTTAATCTAAGTTGTGGAATTAAGTATCAATCAAAAGCGTTTATCCAAAAAAATAAGGATGAAATAGAACATATAGTTACGTTTCATGAATGACCATTTCCCGTTATTAGGAAAGTTATCATTGCAGAGTTGCTAATAAATAAGTTATTTACATCCAATTCCAGAAAGAAAGCGTTGCCTGAATATTTTAATTGACGTTTAACGTGCCCATTTTTATTCCGCCTAGGATAAGTGGGATAAAAATAAAAAAACACTTGTGATGATTGCCAAGAATGACAGTTGCCAAATATCTAACAGATTTATTGAGGTAGTAGATGAAAGATAACATTGCTAAAAAAGCGGAAAGTATCCTTAAAGCCGAACTTCTCTCTCAGACACCAGAAAATATAACCAATAACGTAAAGAATATACCTGCTTTGTCACGTAGTTGCATCGTAGTCGGGGGAACGACTCTTGCGGTGTTCTGTGCCGAACAAATTCAGGCGGCTGGGCATACGATACATACAATATTAACTACCGATATTGTTCTGCAAACATGGGCTGCCCGGCAAGGGATCGTTTGTGTGAATTCTGTCGAAGCATTACAAGCACAAATTGCGCAGCACCCTGTGGACTGGCTTTTCTCAATCGTTAATCCGCTTATCTTGCCTATGTCGCTGATTGGGCAGATTCGCGGCGGTGCTTTTAATTATCACAATAGCCCCTTGCCGCGTTATGCCGGCAGTCATGCAACTTCCTGGGCGCTGTTAGAGCGGGAGACACACTATGCCGTTTCGTGGCATTGCATTGAGGAGGGGGTAGATACCGGTGATATTGCTGTGCAATGTCCGGTACCTATTGAGGAGCACGATAATGCATTTTCATTGAATCTAAAATGCTATCAGGCTGCTCAGGAAAGATTTATTAAACTGCTTCGGTATCTTGATCATGGCGAGTTGGTGACTTATCCGCAAGATCTGACACGACGGAGTTTTTATACTCAGTCTCGTCGTCCCGATGGTGGGGGATATTTGTGCTGGCAGCAGTCGGGTGAGGCACTTTCAGCTTTAGTACGGGCGTTAGATTTTGGCGAAAATTATTTAAATCCACTGGGTTGCCCGAAACTGTTACTGAAACGGGGCACAGTGCGAATTTCTTAGCTTCAACGGCTGAATCACTATTCTGGGGGGGTACCCGGTACGTTGATTGCGGTAGAGGAGGAGGCTTGGCAGGTAACAACCGGAAGTGAGGATGTTCGGATTGGAGGGTTTGCCACACTTGAGGGTAAATTACTCTCCGCCGACGAACTTGCCGATATATCAGAACTCAGGCCAGGCAAGCAGCTGCCTTTGGTTTCTCCACAACAGGCTCAGAATGTAAAAAATACCCTCCAGGCACTTGCACCCAGTGAGTCATTCTGGCGCGAGCGTCTTGCCTCTTTGATACCGCTGCAATTACCTTTCGAAACTGCCGGAAAATCAGCAGCTCCTAAATGGGCATTAAGTGCCTGGCAATCCCCGCTATTAGAAAATAGCGAAAAGTTAAAAAATGGTGAAAAAGCCTCATTGCAGATGCTGTTACAGACATTCGCTATTTATCTTGCGCGTTTGACTCATCAAACTGAATTCCAAATCGGCTGGTCTGTGGATAGGGTGAAAAATGAATCAGACGTGTTGTCTGGTTTGGCGCTGGTGGTGCCAATGACTGTTAAGGTGGAGTTTGATCAGCCGTGGTGTACGGTAGCGAACTGGATGAATGATGAGCTTGCACGGCTGGTGCAGCATCGTACATTTTGCCGTGATCTCCTTTCTCGTTCTCCTTCACTGTGTGCTATCCCGGCATTAACCACAAGCTGCCCGTGGCAAGTTGCCGTCTCTTTCATGCCGGATGACAAATGTATCAGTTAGCTCAGCATTTTGACCTACATCACCATCGCCTCGACTTGAACCAAGCACCTTTGTTGCACTTTGGGATAGCGCAGGAGGAGGATGGTCGTTGGAGCGTACTGCAATTGCTGCATCATCTAATTGGCGACCATACGACGCTGGAAGTGATGAAAGGTGAAATTCAGGCTTATCTTGCCGGACAGGAAGAGAACTTGCCTGCGCCAGTCCCTTTCCGCAATCTGGTGGCTCAGGCCCGGTTGGGGGTGAGTCAGGCCCGACGTTTGGATGTCAGTTTGGCGGCGCTGTGTCATTTGGCTTGGGCACAGGTGCTGTCACGTACCAGCGGACAGGCGAAAGTGGTGTTCGGCACCGTGCTATTTGGGCGGATGCAGGCAGGGGAAGGTGGTGACAGCGGCATGGGACTGTTTATCAACACCTTGCCGTTACGACTGGATATGGATGATACCTCAGTACGGGAGAGTGTACGAGCAGCACATGCCCGGCTGGCGGGATTGTTGGAACATGAGCACGCTTCACTGGCATTGGCTCAACGTTGCAGTGGGGTACAAAATGAAATTCCACTCTTTAGTGCCTTGTTGAACTACCGGCATAATACACCAGCGATCATCACGGATAAAGTTACCAGCGGCATTGAATTTCAGGGCGGACAAGAACGCACTAACTATCCATTTGTTTTGTCGGTGGAGGATTTTGATAATGCACTAGGGCTGACGACGCAAATCGTTCAACCGATTGATCCGGAGCGGATATGTGGTTATATGCAACAGGCACTGGAAAGTTTGGCAGAAGCGCTTGAACAGCGGCCGGATACACCGGTACGGTTGCTGAATATCTTGCCGGAAGCTAGTCTGTTGGAGAATAATGAGGATAAAGTCGCTTTAGTTCAAGCTTTAAATATGGCGTTGGCCGTGGGTTGTAACGAGGAGTTTCAGTAATGGCTTAACGAGACTAAAACGATCCTGTATCCGTATGATAATCCGGCATATATAACTTATGCCGGGTTTTTTCATGTGTCTTGAAGATAATTGTTATCCGTTTTTCCTCAACCATATTATTTCATTAGACGGATTCGACTAATAAATGCAAATGATTTTACCTATACTAAACATCGCCGTGACCTGAATGGTTGTTGGTGGTATATTTTCGCGATGTTTCGGTATTGAAGGTAGTCACTTTTTACATTGTGTACCAATTTTAGTACCAAACTTTAATGGATTGACGAGATAATAATTTAAATCGTTATTTTAGTTGAATATCAAACTCCTTCAAGTGACCTTTCGTGTGGGTCACCACTGTAGATAAGGATTTTAAATGCCTGTTGTTACTCTTCCTGACGGTAGCCAACGCCAGTTTGACCATGCCGTTTCTGTAATGGATGTTGCCTGTGATATTGGTCCAGGTTTAGCGAAAGCATGTATTGCTGGCCGCGTAAATGGTGAGCCAGTAGATGCTTGTGAATTAATCGATTCAGATGCAAATCTTGCCATCATCACCAGTAAAGATGATGCAGGGCTGGAAATTATCCGCCATTCATGTGCTCATCTGCTAGGCCATGCGATTAAACAATTATGGCCAGATACGAAAATGGCTATCGGTCCGATTATTGATAATGGTTTTTACTATGATGTTGATCTTGGCCGTGCTCTGACGCAGGAAGATATTGAACTGCTTGAAAAGCGTATGTTGGAACTTGCCAAAAAAGACTATGACGTCATCAAGAAAAAAGTGAACTGGCAAGAAGCTCGTGATACCTTCGTTGCTCGTGGTGAGGATTATAAAGTACAAATTTTGGATGAAAACATCAGTCGAGATGATCGTCCTGGTCTCTATAATCATGAAGAATATATTGATATGTGCCGTGGCCCACATGTGCCAAATATGCGTTTCTGCCATCATTTCAAATTGCAGAAAGTCGCAGGGGCATATTGGCGTGGGGATAGCAACAATAAAATGTTGCAACGAATATACGGTACCGCGTGGGCTGATAAGAAACAGCTCAATACTTATCTGCAACGTTTGGAAGAAGCCGCCAAACGTGACCATCGTAAGATTGGTAAACAATTAGATCTGTACCACATGCAGGAAGAAGCTCCAGGTATGGCATTCTGGCATAATGATGGTTGGACTATTTTCCGTGAGCTGGAAACTTTTGTTCGCACTAAACTGAAAGAATACCAATATCAGGAAGTTAAAGGTCCGTTTATGATGGACCGTGTCATGTGGGAAAGAACGGGTCACTGGGAAAACTATGGTGAGCATATGTTTACCACTTCTTCAGAGAACCGTGAATATTGCGTTAAACCGATGAACTGCCCAGGGCATATTCAGATTTTTAACCAAGGGTTAAAATCCTATCGTGATTTACCGTTACGTATGGCTGAATTCGGTAGTTGTCACCGCAATGAACCATCAGGGGCATTACATGGCTTGATGCGGGTTCGTGGTTTTACTCAGGATGATGCTCATATCTTCTGTACAGAAGAGCAAATTCACCGGGAAGTCAGTAGTTGCATTAAGATGGTGTATGACGTTTACAGCACTTTTGGTTTTGAAAAAATCGTGGTTAAGCTGTCAACCCGCCCGGAAAAGCGCATTGGTACTGAAGAACAATGGAATCAAGCGGAAGAATCTCTGGCGGCGGCACTACAAGAAAATGGTGTTCAATTTGAATATCAGCCAGGTGAAGGAGCCTTCTACGGACCGAAAATTGAATTTACTTTGCATGATTGTTTGGATCGTGCGTGGCAATGTGGTACTGTGCAGCTCGACTTTTCACTACCAAGTCGTTTGAATGCGTCCTACGTAGGTGAAAATAATGAACGTAAGGTTCCTGTAATGATTCACCGTGCGGTTCTGGGTTCACTGGAACGGTTTATCGGCATCCTAACTGAGGAGTATGCGGGTTTCTTCCCAACATGGATTGCCCCACAGCAGGTAGTGGTGATGAATATTACCGATAGCCAGGCTGATTATGTACAGGAATTAGTAAAAAAACTTCAAGATGCTGGCATTCGTGCAAAAGCAGACTTGAGAAACGAGAAGATTGGCTTTAAAATCCGTGAACACACTCTACGTCGTGTGCCCTACATGCTTGTCTGTGGTGAAAAAGAGGTCGAATCAGGGAAAGTTTCCGTTCGTACCCGCCGTGGTAAAGATTTGGGTAGCATTGATGTTAACGAGTTCATCGAAAAACTGCTTATAGAAACACGCAGTCGTAATCTTCATCAATTGGAGGAATAAGGTATTAAAGGCGGAAAAAGAATTCAAACAGCGCGTCCTAATCGCATTAATGGAGAGATTCGCGCTTCTGAAGTTCGTTTAACAGGTTTAGATGGCGAACAGATTGGCATTGTCAGTCTGAGGGAAGCTCTTGAAAAAGCTGAGGAAGCGGATGTTGATTTAGTTGAAATCAGCCCGAATGCCGAGCCGCCGGTTTGCCGTATTATGGATTACGGCAAGTTCCTCTATGAGAAGAGTAAGTCGGTCAAAGAACAGAAGAAAAAACAAAAAGTTATTCAGGTTAAGGAAATTAAATTCCGTCCTGGTACAGATGAAGGCGACTATCAGGTCAAACTACGCAACCTGATTCGTTTTCTGGAAGATGGCGATAAAGCCAAAATCACCCTGCGTTTCCGTGGGCGTGAAATGGCACACCAACAGATTGGTGTCGAAATGCTTAACCGCATCCGCGACGATCTGGATGAACTGGCGGTAGTCGAATCCTTCCCTTCGAAGATTGAAGGCCGTCAGATGATAATGGTGCTCGCTCCTAAGAAGAAATAGTTAGGCAATCAAGTAATAAGCTCCAGTCGGTTCATCTGGTTGGGGCTTGTTCGCCTGATTAATTCGTTGTAATTCACAATGCGAAGTGGAAATTAAAATGCCAAAGATTAAAACAGTACGCGGCGCCGCTAAACGCTTTAAAAAAACTGCAAGTGGTGGTTTTAAGCGTAAGCACGCTAACCTTCGTCACATTCTGACTAAGAAATCAACCAAGCGTAAACGTCATTTACGTCCAAAGGGCATGGTCTCCAAAGGTGATCTGGGCCTGGTTGTTGCTTGCTTGCCGTACGCATAAGCAATTTTTAGATTAGAACTCAGAGACGATAGGAGAAGTATATGGCTCGCGTAAAACGTGGTGTTGTCGCCCGTGCACGTCACAAGAAAATTTTAAAGCAAGCGAAAGGTTACTACGGTGCCCGTTCGCGCGTTTACCGTGTTGCCTTCCAGGCAGTAATCAAAGCAGGGCAGTACGCTTACCGTGACCGTCGTCAGCGGAAACGTCAGTTCCGTCAACTGTGGATTGCACGTATCAACGCTGCTGCACGTCAGAATGGTTTGTCTTACAGCCGTTTCATCGATGGTCTGAAAAAGGCTTCTATTGAAATCGACCGTAAGATCCTGGCTGACATCGCTGTGTTTGACAAAGTGGCGTTTGCTGCTTTAGTTGAAAAAGCGAAGAGCGCTCTGGCATAAGTTAGAGTAGTATAAGAGGGGCATGCTCCCTCTTTTACTTTGTTGTCAGATGTAGCTTACGAGAGTGTCGTTGCCAAAAGAGAGTTTTATTCCGAGAGAACCAACATTATGTCTTTAGCTTTTTTTCGCATCTTTTTTTACTTTAGCGCCTGAATTCAGGGGGCTTTGCGCGTAAGAAAAGAAACGAAAAGTAGCGCCTGAGCCTCCGTTGTGGAGGCTTTTTTGTTTTTATGACAAAAAACAGAAAAGGTATATAAGGTATATAAAGTCATTAACGATCATTACTAGCAGGCCGTTAGGCCGAAGGAAGAGGAAAACGATGCCACATCTCGCTGAACTGGTTGCAAAAGCAAGAGCAGCCGTAGAAGATGCCCAGGATGTTGCTGCGTTGGATTTGGTGCGTGTTGAATATTTAGGCAGAAAAGGCCATTTAACTCTCCAAATGTCATCGCTGCGTGATCTGCCGGCCGAAGAACGCCCGGCAGCAGGGGCGGTTATTAATCAGGCGAAGCAAGAAGTCCTGGAAATTCTGAATATCCGTAAAGAAAAACTGGAAACTGATCTTCTGAACTTCCGTTTAGCAGCGGAAAAGATAGATGTATCATTGCCTGGCCGCCGTATGGAAAATGGTGGGCTACATCCAGTTAACCGCACAATAGAGCGTATTGAAACTTTCTTTGGTGAATTAGGGTTTTCTGTAGAATCAGGCCCTGAGATTGAAGATGATTATCATAATTTCGATGCGCTGAATATTCCCGCTCACCATCCTGCACGTGCTGATCATGATACTTTCTGGTTTGATGCCAAACGTCTGTTGCGTACTCAGACTTCCGGTGTTCAAGTTCGAACTATGCACAGCCAACAACCACCCATTCGCGTCATTGCACCGGGTCGTGTATATCGTAATGACTACGACCAGACACACACACCTATGTTCCATCAGGTGGAAGGTTTGATTATTGATCGTGATATCAGTTTTACCAATCTGAAAGGAACGTTGCACGATTTCCTGACTAACTTTTTTGAAGAAGATTTGCAGGTTCGTTTCCGACCTTCTTACTTTCCATTTACAGAACCTTCGGCGGAAGTTGATGTCATGGGTAAAAATGGCAAATGGCTGGAAGTGTTGGGTTGCGGTATGGTTCATCCTAATGTACTGCATAATGTTGGCCTTGATCCTGAAATTTATTCTGGTTTTGCTTTCGGCATGGGGGTGGAGCGCCTGACAATGTTACGTTACGGTGTAACTGATTTGCGCGCGTTCTTCGAAAATGATCTGCGTTTTCTCAAACAGTTTAAATAAGGCGGGAATATCTCATGAAATTCAGTGAACTCTGGTTACGCGAATGGGTAAATCCAGCCATCAGTAGTGAAGCATTATCTGAGCAAATCACCATGATAGGCCTGGAAGTTGATGGCGTTGAAGCCGTTGCCGGTCAATTTTATGGTGTGGTTGTTGGTGAAGTTGTCCAATGTGCCCAGCATCCAAATGCGGATAAGCTACGGGTAACAAAAGTGAACGTAGGTGGTGAACGACTACTGGACATTGTTTGTGGTGCACCAAATTGCCGTTTAGGGCTGAAAGTTGCAGTAGCAACCGTGGGTGCTGTATTACCGGGTGATTTCAAAATCAAGGCGGCGAAACTGCGTGGCGAGCCTTCTGAAGGGATGCTATGTTCTTTTTCTGAACTGGGTATTTCTGAGGACCACGACGGCATTATTGAATTGCCAATGGATGCTCCTTTAGGTGTTGATCTGCATGAATATCTGAAGCTGGATGATAAGGTCGTTGAAATCAGCATTACACCTAATCGTGCTGACTGCCTGAGTATTATAGGTGTCGCACGTGATGTGGCAGTTGCTAATAAAATGCCATTATCTGAGCCACAAATTGAAGCAGTAAAATCGACAACAGATGCAGTTTTCCCTATTCGTGTTGAAGCGACAGAAGCTTGCCCACGTTACCTGGGACGGGTAATTAAAAACATTAATGTGAAAGCGGAAACGCCGCTGTGGATGCGTGAAAAATTACGTCGTGGTGGTATCCGTTCTATCGACCCGATTGTCGATGTAACTAACTATGTATTGCTTGAATTAGGCCAACCGTTGCATGCGTTTGATCTGGAACGCTTGAATGGCTCAATCACTGTGCGTATGGCGAAGCAGGATGAAAAATTGGTGCTGCTGGATGGTACAGAAGCCAATCTTTCTGCTGATACGCTAGTTATTTCTGATGAAAAACAAGCTGTTGCAATAGCCGGTATTTTTGGCGGTGAACATTCAGGTGTGAATGAAGAAACGCAAAATATTTTACTTGAGTGCGCATTTTTTGCTCCTTTAGCGATTGTTGGCCGTGCTCGTCGTTATGGTTTACATACTGATGCTTCTCACCGCTATGAACGTGGTGTTGATCCTCAGTTACAACACAAAGCAATAGAGAGAACAACCCAACTGTTGATTGATATTTGTGGTGGTGAAGCCGGCCCAATTATTGATGTTACTGATGAATCTCAATTGCCTCAATCTGCGACAATCACATTGCGTCGTGAAAAACTGGATCGTTTGATTGGTCACTATATACCTGATGAACAGGTTGGTGACATCCTGACCCGCTTAGGTTGCAAAGTTACTATTCAGGAAAATTGTTGGCAAGCGGTTGCGCCAAGCTGGCGTTTTGATGTAGAGATTGAAGAAGATCTGGTGGAAGAGGTTGCCCGTATCTACGGTTACAACAATATTCCAGATGTACCGATGCGTGCAGATCTTATTATGAAAAAACATCATGAAGCGGATCTTTCCCTGCAACGTGTTAAAACCATGCTGGTTGACAGAGGTTATCAAGAAGCGATTACCTATAGCTTTGTTGATCCCAAAATTCAGGCACTGTTACATCCACAGCAACAAACGTTGATGTTGCCTAATCCAATTTCGGCGGATATGTCAGCAATGCGTTTATCTTTACTGACTGGTTTGCTAACAACAGTGGTATATAACCAAAACCGTCAACAAAACCGTGTGCGCCTGTTTGAAACTGGCTTACGTTTTGTGCCTGATGAAAATGCCGATCAGGGTATTCGTCAGGAGCTGATGCTTGGGGGGGTTATTACAGGAAATCGCTTTGAAGAGCATTGGTCACTGGAAAAACAGTCCGTTGATTTCTTCGATATGAAAGGCGATTTGGAAGCCGTTCTGGAGTTAACTGGAAAATTATCTAAGATTTCTTTTAGAGCAGATGTAAATCCGGCGTTGCACCCAGGTCAAAGCGCCGGGATTTATTTGGAAAAGGAATACATCGGATATATTGGTGTGGTTCACCCAGAATTGGAACGTAAACTTGACTTAAATGGCCGCACCGTGGTATTCGAAGTGCTCTGGAGCAAGCTGGCAAGCCGCGTGGTTCCTGACGCGAAAGAGATTTCACGTTTCCCGTCAAACCGTCGTGATATTGCGATCGTGGTGCCTGAAAATGTTGCTGTAGAAGATATTTTGGCTGAATGCAAGAAAGTTGGCGTAAATCATATAGTTGGCATAAACTTGTTTGACGTGTATTGTGGTAAAGGTGTAGCAGAGGGTCATAAGAGCCTTGCTATAAGTTTTATCTTGCAGGATACCGCGCGTACACTGGAAGAAGAAGAGATTGCTGCGACAATTAATAAATGTGTTGCAGTGCTGAAACAGCGATTCCAAGCATCCTTGAGGGACTGAACTTATGGCGCTTACTAAAGCTGAAATGTCAGAAAATCTGTTTGAGAAACTGGGAATTAGCAAGCGTGATGCTAAAGATCTGGTTGAATTATTCTTTGAAGAAGTGCGTCGTTCTTTGGAGAATGGTGAGCAGGTAAAATTGTCTGGATTTGGCAACTTTGATTTACGGGATAAAAACCAACGTCCGGGGCGTAACCCTAAGACTGGTGAGGACATTCCGATTACAGCTCGCCGAGTAGTGACATTCCGTCCTGGTCAGAAGTTAAAAAGCAGGGTTGAGAAAGCCACACCTAAAGAATAATCAAAAAGGCCGCATCAATAGCGGCCTTTTTCTTAAATGATTCTCCCTCATGAGCTTGATTTACCATGCAACCCACTCATTCCATCACTGAATTAGTGACTCGCCAGAAAAGGCATGATTATCGTTTTCTGGCAATTCTCACGTGTTTATTTTTACTGGTTTTTTTTCTCTCGCTTTGTGCTGGGGAAAATTGGATCTGGCCTAATAAATGGTTTTCTGAAACAGGTCAATTGTTTGTGTGGCAGTTACGTTTTCCTCGTGTATTAGCTGTCGTTGCTGTAGGTGCGAGCCTGACTGTGGCGGGTGCAGTAATGCAGGCACTATTTGAAAATCCGTTGGCGGAACCTGGGCTATTGGGGGTCAGTAATGGTGCTGGCGTGGTGGTGGTGTTTTTAGTGCTGATGTTTCATGGCATTGCGCCGTTCTGGTTATTAAGTATTGGCGCTGTGCTCGGCGCGCTGACCGTTACCATGATATTGTTGACCTTTTCAAGAAATCGTTATCTGAATAATGCCCGTTTGTTGTTGGTCGGGGTTGCTTTTGGTGTTGTCTCTGGTGCGTTAATGACCTGGATGGTTTATTTTAGTACTAGCCTGGACTTGCGTCAGCTAATGTATTGGATGATGGGGAGTTTCAGTGGAATAGACTGGCGGCAGCAATGGTTGGTAGTCGCTTTGTTTCCTTTGATTATTTGGTTGAGCAGACAAGGAAAAGTACTTAATTTTCTTTCACTGGGAGAAACACAGGCCCAACAATTAGGTATCTCACTTTATTATTGGCGTAATTTATTTGTCTTTGCTGTTGGATTGTTGGTAGGGTTAAGTGTTGCACTTGCTGGAACAATCAGCTTTATTGGTTTGGTTATTCCACATATTTTGCGTTTATGCGGCCTAACAGATTATAAAACTCTACTGCCTGCCTGTGTTCTATCCGGCGGTTATGGATTATTGCTGGCTGATCTGCTATCTCGTCTTAGCTTGAATAATGCAGAAGTACCGATTGGCGTTGTGACTGCAACATTGGGTGCGCCAGTCTTCATTTGGTTATTATTGAGAGTCAAAGACTGGAGTTAAAAAAGTGGATAATGCGCAAGTGACCAATCAGTTGATGGCTCTCAATCAGGTATCAGTACGAAATCGATTAATGCCGCTGACAGCGTTGGTACAACAAGGTGAACAGATACATCTCATTGGGCCGAATGGTTCAGGAAAAAGTACACTATTGGCCTGTATGGCCGGTATTTTACCCTATAGTGGTGCAATCGATTTGCAACAAAAGTGCCTTAGTCAATATAGTCACTGCCAATTAGCACGGTACAGAGCATGGCTTAGCCAGCAAATTTCTTCTGTGCCAATAATGCCGGTTTTTCAATATTTGCAACTGCATTTAGCTGCCCATCTTGTTAATTGTGACGGTGTGTTGTCAGAACTCTGTTCCTTTTTTAAGTTGGGAAAGTTTCTAGAAATACCCGTAGGCAATCTATCTGGTGGTGAATGGCAAAGGGTGCGATTAACCGGAGTTTTTTTACAAGTCTGGCCATCAATCAATTCGGAAGGTAAATTATTACTCTTGGATGAGCCTACGAATAATCTTGATATCACTCAGGTAGCCGCACTTGATCTGTTGATAAAGAAATTCTGTGAACTCGGTGGAACCGTAGTCATGAGTGGCCATGATCTCAATCATAGCTATGATAAAGCTGATCGGATCTGGCTGCTTGCTAATGGATCACTGGTTGCGAATGGAAAGCCGGATGAGGTAATGAAAGAAAATACGCTCTCCAGAGTTTTTGCCGCTGATATCAAATGTGTGCCAGAAAAGACAGATAAATATTGGCGGGTTTTCTTACCATAATTACAGTCCAGGCTTATGTATGTACCTGCCGTGAATCTGTACGTATCGTGGATCGATAGTAATTTCCACTTAATTTGCTAAATCATACCTGTGTTTACGATTCGTTCAAATATAGTCATCTAATATATCGTTATATTATGAATGAATTGGGTTGTGGTTTATGGGTAGCTTTCTTCCATTTTCTCGTCCTGCGATAGGTGATGAAGAAATTCAGGCAGTAGAGAAGGTTCTTCGTTCGGGTTGGATTACAACAGGCCCGCAAAATCATCAATTGGAACAGGACTTTTGCCGCATGTTTGGCTGCAAACATGCGGTTGCTTTGGCTTCTGCAACGGCGGGTATGCATCTGACACTCATGGCGCTGGGAATTGGCCCCGGTGACGAAGTGATTACACCGTCTCAAACTTGGGTTTCCACAATAAACATGATCTGTTTGCTTGGTGCTGAACCAATCATGATTGATGTTGATCGTCATACTTTAATGATCGATGCGCAAGCAGTGAAAAAGGCGATTACTTCCAGAACCAAAGCGATTATTCCTGTTCACTATGCCGGTGCGCCCTGTGATTTAGATGCATTGCGTGGGATTGCTCTGGAGGCGGGTATTCCATTGATTGAAGACGCAGCTCATGCATTAGGAACCCGTTATAAGAATGAATGGATTGGTGAGCATGGCACAGCGATTTTCTCTTTCCATGCTATAAAAAATGCCACTTGTGCGGAAGGTGGGCTAATTGCTACTGATAATAATGAACTTGTTGAACGAATTCGATGTCTAAAGTTTCATGGATTGGGTATTGATGCTTTTGACCGTCAGATTCAAGGCAGGAGACCACAGGCAGAAGTTATAGAACCGGGTTACAAATATAATTTATCTGACATTCATGCTGCGATTGCTGTTGTGCAATTAAGTAAATTGGAATCAATGAATATTCGCCGTCGGCAAATTGTTGCCCGTTATTCAGCGGCATTAAAAGATTCGCCTTTGCAGATGTTAAGTGTGCCCGATTATGAGCATATGCATGCACATCATCTATTTATGGTGCGGGTTGATAAGGATGTTTGTGGCATTGATCGCGACACATTAATGGAACGTTTGAAAAGCAAGAATATTGGCACAGGTTTGCATTTCAGAGCTGTACATACACAAAAATATTATCGGGATCGATATCCGCAGTTGTCATTACCTGAATCAGAATGGAATTCAGTAACACTGTGTTCATTGCCACTCTTTCCTGATATGAGTGATGACGATGTAGATCGTGTCATTGATGCTTTACAAGAAATTATTTCGGAGCATAGATAAGTGTCATTTGAACAAATTAAAAAAATTTCTGTTGTTATTCCAATTTATAACGAAGAAGAAAGTTTGCCTATTTTATTGGAAAGAACCTTAGCAGCCTGTAAACAATTGACTCAGGAATATGAGCTTATTTTGGTTGATGATGGTAGTAGTGATAAATCTGCGGAAATTCTGATTCAGGCCGCGGAACAATCTGAGAATCATATTATTGCTATTTTACTTAATCGTAATTATGGTCAGCATTCAGCGATTATGGCGGGGTTTAATCAGGCCAATGGCGATTTAGTTATTACGCTTGATGCTGATTTACAGAATCCGCCAGAAGAGATCCCCCGTCTTGTTAAAACGGCTGAACAAGGTTATGACGTTGTGGGTACTCGCCGGGCTAATCGGCAGGATTCTCTGTTTCGTAAAACAGCTTCAAAAATCATCAATGTTATGATTACTAAGGCAACTGGCCGTTCTATGGGCGATTATGGCTGTATGCTCCGTGCCTATCGTCGCCATATTGTTGAAGCCATGTTGCAGTGCCATGAGCGCAGCACCTTTATTCCTATTTTGGCAAACACGTTTGCCCGTAAAACCATTGAGATTGATGTTGCTCATGCAGAGCGTGAATTTGGTGATTCTAAATATAGCTTCATGAAGCTGATTAATCTGATGTATGACTTGCTAACCTGCCTGACAACAGCACCTTTGCGTTTACTGAGTGTGGTAGGCAGTGTGATTGCCGTTTCTGGTTTTTTGCTGGCTGTATTATTGATGGTTTTACGTCTGATTTTCGGTGCCATATGGGCAGCAGAAGGGGTATTTACTCTGTTTGCTCTCCTTTTCATATTTATTGGCGCACAGTTCGTCGCGATGGGCTTATTAGGTGAATACATAGGCCGTATCTATAACGATGTTCGTGCACGCCCACGTTATTTTATTCAAAAAGTGGTCGGAGATAAAAAGACCAACGACAACCAGGAAGAGTACTAAATGAAAGCAATCGTATTTGCCTATCATGATATCGGCTGTGTCGGGATCAATGCTTTAACTAAAGCGGGTTTTGATATTCAGGCGGTATTTACCCATACAGATGATCCTAATGAAAACCATTTTTTCTCTTCTGTTGCCCGTTTAAGTGCAGATTTGGCGCTGCCGGTTTTTGCGCCCGAAAACGTTAACCATCCACTTTGGATTGAACGTATTCGGGAACTGAAACCTGATGTGATTTTCTCTTTTTATTACCGAAATATGTTGAGCGAAGATATTTTATCGCTGGCGAGCATAGGTGCATTTAATTTGCATGGTTCATTGTTGCCAAAATACCGTGGTCGTGCCCCGATTAACTGGGCGATTTTAAATGGTGAAGTGGAAACAGGTGTAACCCTGCATAAAATGGTGTTGAAACCTGATGCAGGGGATATTATTGCTCAGCATAAGGTTGCTATTGCAGAGACAGATACCGCGTTGACTTTGCACGGTAAAATTCGTGAAGCAGCGGAAAAACTGTTTGATCAAGTATTACCGCAGATCAAAGCAGGAATGTATCCTGCCATACCTCAAGATGAAAGTCAGGCAACTTACTTTGGGCGTCGTACTGCCGCGGATAGTGAGATTGACTGGCGTAAATCAGCCATGGAAATTAACAACCTTGTTAGGGCAGTGACTGAGCCATATCCAGGGGCATTTACTTTCTTAGGTGAGCATAAGATTACTATCTGGCGTGCCTGCCCGTTGAATGAGATGCATGACAAACAGCCGGGGACAGTATTATCGGTAGATCCGTTAATTATTGCTTGTGGAAAAGGCGCGTTAAAAATTATCAATGGGCAAAGTGAATCGGGTTTGTATGTTCAGGGCCACCGTCTGGCAGTAGATATGAGCATTGTGACTGATGTACGTGTTGGCCCAAAGGCAACCACTCAAATTAGCCACCGGAAACGTGTATTAATTCTCGGTGTGAATGGCTTTATCGGTAATCATCTAACAGAACGTCTATTACGTGATGGCAACTATGATATTTATGGTATGGATATCGGCTCTTCCGCTATTGAGCGTTTTATTGGTAATCCGCGTTTTCACTTCATTGAAGGTGATGTCAATATCCATACTGAATGGATCGAATATCACATTAAAAAGTGTGATGTCGTTTTGCCATTGGTCGCCATTGCGACGCCAATTGAATATACCCGTAATCCGCTGCGTGTATTTGAATTGGATTTTGAAGAGAATCTAAAGATTGTCCGTTATTGCGTTAAATACAATAAACGAATTATATTCCCGTCCACATCAGAAGTTTATGGAATGTGTGATGATAAAGAATTTGATGAAGATGACTCTCGTCTGATTGTCGGCCCGATCAACAAACAACGTTGGATCTATTCTGTATCCAAACAATTGCTAGATCGTGTTATTTGGGCATATGGTGAAAAAGAGGGGCTCAAATTCACGCTATTTCGTCCATTTAACTGGATGGGGCCGCGTTTGGATAATTTGAACTCTGCACGTATTGGCAGTTCCAGAGCGATCACACAATTAATATTGAACTTAGTTGAGGGTTCACCGATCAAACTGGTAGATGGTGGTGAACAGAAACGCTGTTTTACCGATATTAATGATGGTATTGAGGCGCTGTTTCGTATTATTGAAAACCGGGATGAGTTATGTGACGGTCAAATTATCAATATTGGCAATCCAACTAATGAAGCTAGTATTCGCCAATTGGCGGAAATATTACTTGAGAGCTTTGAACACCATGAATTGAGAGATAATTTTCCTCCGTTTGCTGGATTTAAAAAGATTGAAAGTGGCAGTTACTATGGTAAAGGTTATCAGGATGTTGAACACCGTAAGCCAAGTATTAAAAATGCGGAGCGGTTATTAGGTTGGAAACCAACCATTGACATGAAACAGACGATAAATGAAACACTGGATTTTTTCTTGCGTGGAGCAGTGGAAGAATTAGGGAAAAATTAATGAAACAAATTGGCTTGAGAGTTGATGTGGACACTTATCGAGGAACCGTTGAAGGAGTACCGAAACTGCTCAAAATTTTGGCAAAACATCAGATTCAGGCCAGTTTTTTCTTTAGTGTTGGGCCGGATAATATGGGGCGCCATTTGTGGCGTCTTTTACGGCCAAAATTCTTATGGAAAATGTTGAGGTCAAATGCAGCGTCTCTGTATGGTCTTGATATTTTACTGGCGGGGACGGCATGGCCGGGTAAGAAGATTGCTAAAGATTTAGGCTACTTGATGAAGCAAACTCTGGATGCAGGCCATGAAGTGGGTCTGCATGCTTGGGATCATCAGCGTTGGCAGGCGAAAGTTGGCCGTTGGTCTGAAGCTCAGTTAACAGAGCAGGTTAAATTGGGCGTGGATGCATTGGTACAGGTAATTGGCCAACGGGTAACGTGTTCTGCTGTTGCTGGTTGGCGGGCTGATGAACGCGTACTTGCGGTAAAGCAGCAGTTTGGTTTTGATTACAACAGCGATTGTCGGGGAACGCATCCATTCAGGCCCATCCTGCCTGATGGTACTCTTGGTACCGTGCAAATTCCGGTGACGTTGCCAACTTATGACGAAGTGATAGGAACTCAGGTTAAAGATGAAGATTTTAACCAGTTTATCCTTGATAAGATGCAAAACAGCCAGGGAGTTCCGGTATATACCATCCATACGGAAGTTGAAGGGATGTCCAAGTCCACAGAATTTGCAACACTGTTGGAAATGGTTCATCAGGAAAACATACAATTTTGTGCACTGAGTCATCTGCTGCCTGAAAATATACAGCGACTTCCTGTCGGGAGAATTGTTCGTTCTGTATTTCCCGGTAGAGAAGGGTGGTTAGGATGCCAACAAGAGGCTTAACTTATATATGTTAAATAACCGGGCGTGTAAGGTGGGGGCCTTTTTGATGGCTCTTTTTTTTATCCTTACCTACTTATTACCTCTGAATGGCCGTCTATTATGGCAGCCTGATGAAACCCGTTATGCAGAAATCAGTCGTGAAATGCTGCAACGAGGAGATTGGATTGTCCCGTATTTGCTGGATATTCGTTATTTTGAAAAGCCCGTAGCGGGTTATTGGATTAATAATATTAGCCAATGGATTTTTGGTGATAATAATTTTGCTGTCCGTTTTGGATCGGTTTTCTGTATTTTTATCAGCGCAATTTTACTATATCGACTTGCTATGATGATGTGGCATAACCGGCATATTGCTTTTGCCACTAGCCTTATCTACATCTCAATGTTTCTGGTATTTGCCATTGGCACTTATAGCGTACTCGATCCGATGTTTTCTTTGTGGGTAACGGCTGCCATGATGTGTAGCTTCTGGGGGCTAAAAACAGACTGTACCAGACGGCGGATAATGGCATATTTGGTGCTTGGTTTGTGCTGTGGCATGGGTTTTATGACTAAAGGGTTTCTGGCATTGGCTGTTCCGGTTATTGTGATGTTGCCCATTGTCATTTATCAGAAGCGGGTCCTGCAAATAGTCTACTTTGGCCCACTTGCCATTATTTCGGCGATAGCAATCAGTTTACCGTGGGTGATTGCAATTGCCTTACGTGAGCCTGATTACTGGCACTATTTCTTCTGGATTGAACATATTAAGCGTTTTTCTTCCGATGATGCACAGCATATTGCACCGTTCTGGTATTACATACCCATTCTTATTCTTGGTGTTATCCCTTGGTTGGGGTTATTACCTGGGGCGGTGATGAAAAGTTGGAAAGAAAGAAAATCCAATCCTGAAATGTTTTTTCTCCTTTGTTGGTTTGTCGTGCCATTGCTATTTTTCAGTATTGCGAAGGGAAAATTGCCAACTTATATCTTGCCCTGTATGGCGCCATTGGCAATGATGATGGCTAAATTTGGTGTCGATTGTGTAAGAGATGGCAAGATGAAATTACTAAAGATCAATGGAATGGTTAACGTATTTCTTGGTCTGCTGGCAGTAATGGTTCTATTTGCTATGGAAGCAGTGACAAAACACGCTTTATATCAGCCATCGGAATGGCTTAAATGGGTTTTAGCGATTGTTGCTTTTGGTATTTGGGGAATTATCGGTTATCTGTGTTTTGCGATGAATGGGAAATATTGGTTATGGGCTGCATTTTGTTCCATTGTTGTCAGTTCAGTAATAGGTAATGCGTTGCCTGAAAATACCGTTAATTCCAAATTACCACAGAATTTTATTAAGTTACATCGTCAGGAACTTGCAGACAGTCGCTATATTCTATCGGAAAGTGTTGGTCTTGCAACCACTGTGGCTTGGGAGATGAAGCGTAGTGATATTTATATGTTTGAGAATTGGGGTGAATTGGAATATGGGCTGAATTATCCCGATAGCCGATATCGATATATCAGCTATAAAGATTTTCCGCAATGGTTAGAGAAAGCGCGTAAAGAAGGGCGGGTATCAGTACTCTTTCATTTATATAAAAATGAAAAATTACCTGATTTGCCAAAAGCAGATCAAATTAGTCGCAATTATCGCTTTGCTATTTTGGTTTATGAGAAGCGGCCATGATAAGTTTCGCTTTATTGTTGCTGGTTAGCTTGCTGACATGTGCGGGTCAGTTATGTCAGAAACAGGCGGTAATATGTTGGCAAAGTGATGTTTATCCGCGGGCATCTGCGCTGAAATGGTTAATAGGCGCTGTGATTCTATTGGCTGTTGGCATGTTATTTTGGCTTCGTTTATTGCAGATATTGCCGTTAGGCATTGCTTATCCCATGTTGAGTATAAATTTTATTATGGTCACTTTGGCGGGGAAATTTTTCTATCAGGAAAAAGCGGGCAGAAAACATTGGAGTGGGGTTGTGTTTATCATGTTGGGAATTTTGCTGATGAGCTTGAATGAATGAAAGGTTATATTTGGGGATTAGTTAGCGTATTACTGGTGACAATAGCCCAGTTATTACTGAAATGGGGTGTTGTCAATTTGCCAGCGTTGAACCTTGGTTTGCATTGGTTTGATATTGAGTGGCTGTGGCGTTATCGCCATTCTCTGGTGGTGGTAATGGCGGGTCTGGCTGGATATCTATTATCTATGCTGTGTTGGTTATTTACGCTAAAATATTTACCATTAAATAAAGCCTATCCGTTAATAAGCTTAAGTTATGTCTTTGTCTATTTAATGGCGGCTTTATTGCCTTGGTTTAATGAAACCATTACATTATTGAAAACCGCGGGCGTGATTTTTATTTTGTATGGTGTCTGGTTGATTAGTCGTCCAGAATGAAGAAGAGAATAACTATTTAACTGTTTTACTTAAATTACAGCCTTGTTTTTTTATTGAGTGCCGGATAGAGTTAGCCTGTTTTGCTGATCTTATGAGGGGGAGTCATGATAATAAGAACAAAAGAGTTGCTGTTGCTGCTCAGTCTATTACTTATTGGCTGTTCTAGTCATGCCCCCAGAACCCCGGCTCCGGCGTTAAAGACGGCGCTTTCTGATCCAATCATGGTGATTGCTCAGCTTAGGGAGCAGCTTAATCAATGGCGTGGTACACCATATCATTATGGTGGAATGGATCGTCGGGGGGTAGATTGCTCTGGTTTTGTTTACCGTACTTTCAGTGACCGGTTTGATATTCAATTACCTCGTACTACCGGTGGGCAAATAAAATTAGGGGCCCGTATTGATAAAAGCGATTTAATGCCGGGTGATTTGGTCTTTTTCAGAACGGGTAGTGGCGAGCATGGATTACATGTTGGCATTTATGATGCCAATAACCAGTTTATTCATGCATCAACCCATAAAGGTGTTACTCGTTCATCTATGAATAATGTTTACTGGAAAAAAGCCTTTTGGCAAGCCCGGAGAATTTAAATCCGCTTTTATCCGCGAATTGTAAAAATTATTATTATTAAGATGGCAGTTTTATTTAAATCTCAGTAATTAATGTCAGTAATTTTAATTTTATTAATTGCATTTTAACTATCTAAAAATAATTATTTTATAACAGTAAATTAATTATCCATATTGCATTTAACATGGTAAGATAATATCTGATTTTGATTTAAGTTATATTATTTAAAAAAGTTTAAAAATAGATAACCAGTTCCTTAATATACAAGGAGCTGGTTGGGATGTTTATTGTTTCGTTATTTATTTATTTATTTATTTATTTATTTATTTATTTATTTATTTATTTATTTATTGTATGAATTGCTGGATTAATATTTTTATAGTTTATAACTATATTTTTAAATATAGCAATATATTATTTACATATTTTCAATAAAATTTATATTCATAAATAAAATACTATCAATACCAAATGCAATAAAAAAATTTTTATTTTATGACGGAAAACTTAAACATTATTTATTAAGCAGACTTGTTTTTATGAGTTATATTTTTGTTTGCTTGATTACATTGGTAAGTGTATTTTTTAAGATGAAATATAAATAGCTTACCTGTGAAGCGAAATATTTAAAATGGTTTTACATTCTCGCACCATAAATATGATTGATTAACTAAATGATTTTTGTCTTCCAAAATTAATTATATTTAACCGAAGAGAGTAGACATAATAATTTAAATTATATCAATAGGAAAACTGATGACAAATAAACAAGTTTATTCTCCAGAAATAAAATATTCTCCGTGGGAACCTAATGATGCCCCATTATTTATCATACTTGGACAATCAAATAGTTATGGTCATGGAACACAATTACCACAAGATGAAAAAATTACGCAAGGTTTAAAAAACGTATTCACATTATCTCTGCCAGAAGTTTACCGCGTTGACTTTCCCGCAATTAACTGGACAGGGCTGACCAGCTTTGGTAATGCCAATATTGGCGCTCCTGTCGGCTTATCTCGTGGCAATCAAGATCACTCTGTCAATGCCGCCAACCGTTTTGCCAAACTCTGGCAAGACCATATCAATCAAGGTAATGTGCTTAATTTGCCTGATCTTTATGTCATTTTGATGGGCTGGGGTGGTCAGGGCATGTATCTGGATAATCCACCGGATAACCGTTGGGCTCCTGAACGAGATCCCTGCGATGTGGAATCGCTCTATCCGCGTGCGATCAGAACCTTGCGCATGGCCGTCGAATCACTGCATAAACTAGGAAAAAATCCTCGTATTTTGACTGTTCATTGGAACCAGTGGGAAGCAGAAACCGAAAGTTTATTGGCAGCACAGGCATCAGAGTGGAATTTTACCCGCATCATTACTGGTATCAGTGATGCTTTGGGTTCTCGCAGTATACCGTGGAGATTGTATTATCCACTTTCGGTTGCGTTTGATCCCATCAACACCAGCTATGTGCTTGAGGCAATCAATAATGTTATCGCTGATGATCCCCAATATCGAACACTGATTGATGCACGGAATTCTCCGAACTATACCGGAAAGGCGACTGAGTTTGGCGTTTTTCTGCCTGATAGTCTGCATTATGATGGCAAAACCCAGACATGGTTTGCTCAGCAGGAATGGGAATTGATTTTATCTGGTTATAAAGGGGTTGAACTACCATAGGATTAATCACCTGAGAGATACCAAGATGGCGGCTGAGGCCGTCATCTATCATCAGAGAAATAGTACATTCTAGGTGTTCATGTGTGTCTTTTCGGCATATATATTAATAAACGTTTATTTTGTATGCCATAATGGCATCATGTTTATATAGACTAAAAATGCAGATAAAATCAATGGCTATTAATACAGAACGTAAAGAGATCCATTTAGTTGCAAGAACTTCCACAGAGATTCAAGTGATCATACAAAGGGCGGCTGATTACTCCGGAGCAACACTTTCACAGTTTCTTATTGAATCAGCAATGGAGCGTGCGCGTAACGTGATTGAACGAACTGAAACCTTACACCTTTCGATGGAGGGGGCTGATGCTTTGTTGGCAGCTTTGGAAAATCCGCCAAAAGCAAACTCTAAACTACTTAAAGCCGCGAAGCACTATAAGGATACGGTGAATGTCCGTAATCATTGAAGAAATCATCTAGCAACTTTCTTAGATCCGACAATATTCAAAGCAAATCAGAATTGCCGCCTATAATATTAGCGGCAATCTTTGGAGAGTTATTGAAATGTTATTGCCAACTGACAGTAATTTCTCCGGTTTGACCTGCAACCGGTACTGTTCCACCATTTGCTACTCTCAGAGCATAAAAAAATTGCTGTGTCGGGCTTCTATTATTGAATGCGTCTGTCGACATTCTTCGCATGCGTGATATATCTAGGCAATTACTGGTACTTCCTTGGCAAAGGTAAACAGATAGTCCTGTAGGCCATCCAACAACGTTCCAAGTCCAAGATACATTGTTAATACTGCCGGAGGCTGGTGGAGATCCGGCGACAGGAAGATAAGCTGTTTCTGTGAAGTTTCTGGAATACACTGTTGGCAAAACAACTGAAGAGTGATAGCTGCCACTTGCCGCAGGTACTGTCTGTGAGAATATAGTTAACAATAAAGCGCTACCAATACCAAATATGTTTTTTAATTTCATAGCCATTACCCCAATATCTGATAATTTCCTATTGCGAGAACTTAGATATATATTTTGATCTCGCGCCCTGTATCTCTTGAATTGTTATAAAAGCATGTACGCAATGCCAAAGTAGGCAGGAGTAATTTGGGTGGATTAACCCTAAAATGCAAGGGGTAATTTGAAATTGTGTTAAGTAAATCTAATATATTCTCACTGTTCGATGTTTTTGCCTGTTACTTAGACCGTAATCTTTTACAAGAAGATCTTCCCATGATATAAAATCGGCTAAACAACCAAATGGAGTCAGTGATACGTTTAATGGATGTCAAAAACGATGAATAAATCAGCCATGACAATCATAACTTCCCCATGCCAAGAAGCCCTGATTTGCATGGAAAATATTTGTCGATCTTATCGTATGGGGGAAAAATATTACCCAGTACTTGATAAAATATCATTCACTATCATGCGTGGGCAAAGTTGTGCAATTGTCGGTGCTTCCGGTTCGGGTAAAAGTACTCTACTCAATATTCTTGGTTTACTGGATCAACCCTCTTCTGGCTATTTTCAGTTTAGTGGCGTTAATATAACAAATGTTACTCCTAATGAACGGGCGAGAATAAGAAATCAGGAAATTGGTTTCGTGTTTCAGAGTTTTAATTTACTTCCCAGAATGCAGGCGTTGGATAATGTGGCGCTACCACTGTTATATCGTGGATATTCTCGTTCTCTGGCTCGGCAGGAAGCGAAATACCAACTTGAATTGGTTGGTCTGGCTGGTCGTATTTACCATCGTCCGGCTGATCTCTCCGGGGGGCAGCGGCAACGTGTTGCCATTGCCAGAGCCTTGGTCGGTAAGCCTTCTTTGATTCTAGCGGATGAGCCGACAGGCAATCTCGATAGCGCTACAGCCCGCGATATTATGGCACTTCTTCTGTCATTGAACCGTGAGCAAGGCGTGACGCTCGTCATGGTTACACATGATGAAGAAATAGCCAAAAATATGCAGCGCTGTCTCTATGTTAATGACGGGCGGCTTTCCGAAACCGATCTGTGGCTGGATAGCCTAGATGCTTAATGTGAATTCTGGTCGCTACGGTTTTTCCTTCGCGCAGGCCCTGCGTGAATCACTGGGTAGTTTGCGTCTGCTAGGAAAGCGCTCCTTGCTTGCTTTGCTTGGTATTGCAGTTGGATGTGCTTCTGTCATTGCACTTTTAAACATCGGTCATAATGCTGTTAATGAAGCGATCAGCACTTTTAAAAGTATGGGAAGCAATATTTTGGTTGCTCATTTTAGTTTTATTCCAGGCGCCGATGTTAAACCCGCGCCATCTACGCTGGATACTCAGGCGCTGACTCGGACAATTCCGACTATCACACATGCTGCGCCCATCACATTATACTCAACCCGTATACGCTTCCAAGGGAAAGGAATCGATACGAATATTACCGGTACATCCTCTGATCTGGCTGCGGTGTTGGATTTACAAATCGAGCAGGGACGTTTTCTATCGAACTATGATCGCCAAACGACCTATGCCGTGCTCGGAGCGAATATTGCCAAACAATTAAAAATCGCTAATCAACCTATTCGGATAGGTAGTCAATTGCAAATTGGGGAATATCTGTTTGAAGTTATAGGAATTCTTGCTGTTCAGGGACCAAACCCTTTACTCCCCGGTTCTATTGATGATTCCGTCATACTGCCTATCGAAGCAATGCGGCGGTTACGGCCGGCACCAGAAATTGGCAGCGTTATTGCCAGAGCCCATGACACAGCAACGCTAAACAGTGACGCGGTGTCGTTACGTGACTACCTTGTCTCATTATCAAAAGGTCGTCAGGTTGAAGTTGAGATCCCGAAACAATTGCTTGATGGATTGACGCGTCAAGCAAAGACATTTTCCTACTTGCTCGCGGGCTTAGGGGGAATTTCGTTGCTGGTGGGAGGTGTGGGCGTGATGAATGTCATGCTGATGAATGTTTCGGAACGTAGGCGTGAAATTGGTGTTCGTATGGCTTTGGGAGCTCGGCCTATGGATATTGGTATACTGTTTATGTTGGAGGCTGCCATTCTGGCCATTGCCGGTGCAATGGTTGGCTCATTATTGGGGGTCGCGGCGGGATACCTATTTGTAAAATTTTCGGGCTGGGTATTTACGTTATCCCTATTCTCTTTGCCTCTGGGTATCGCTAGTTCATTAGTGATTGGTCTGTTTTTCGGTATCAATCCGGCATTAGCGGCGGCCAGATTACAACCTGTAGAGGCACTTCGTGATGATTAGCCAAGTTTTTCAACGTGCTATTGGCATCATCATTGCCCTGATAATAGCTGCATCTGTCAAACAAGCGTTAGCGCAGCAGTTGAATCCATCACAGGCAACCATGCCGGCAACGGATACAATTTCGCTTAATCAGCAAACTATTGGTCTGACACTCAGCGATGCGATCTATTTAGGGTTACGAAACAATCGTTCGATTCGCAGTGCTTATCTGGATCGAATTGCACAGAAATTCGATTTACGCGTTGCTGAAGATCGCTTTACGCCAAAGTTACTGATTAATAGCCGTTATATTGCCGCTCGCAATCAAAGCGATCGCTATCGCCAGAGCGAGATTACACCCACATCTACGCTGCTTGGAGAATATGGTACTCGATTCAGTCTGTCTTGGACGAATCGGACGACATGGGCAGACAATGCAGGTCGTAGCCGTAATGATGGTGTTTCATTCTCAGTTATTCAGCCTTTGTTGCGTGGTGCTGGCAAAGATGTGGCTACAGCGCCTGTGCGTCTTGCTCAATTGATGGAGCAGACAAATCGTTTGAACCTAAAAGCGACGGTATCCCAGACTATCACGCAAGTTATTATGGCTTATCGTGGATTGTTGCGTGCTCAAGAACAATTACAAATCGCACGTGATGCTCTTGAACGTTCGCGTCAACTGCTGGAGGTTAACAAGGCTATGATTTCCGCGGGCAGAATGGCAGCTTTTGAGATTGTCCAGACGGAGGCTGATGTTGCAATGCAGGAGCTGGCTGCGGAGGAAGCGGCTAATCAATTGGATACCAGTCGTTTAGAATTGCTGCGATTGCTCGCCTTAGACTTACAAACTCAGGTAAAGGCTACTGACAGATTGGAAGCTAAACGCGTAGATATTAACCTGCTGCAAGCGCAACATTTGGCACAAGAGCAACAGCCATCGTACCTCACTCAATTGATTACGGCGGAGCAGGCGGCAATTAACCTGACAGTTGCCCGTAACGAACGTTTATGGGATGTCTCTTTAGTGGGTGGTGCCAGTCAGGTCCGTGATCGAACAGGATCAAACCGTTCTCGTAATTGGGAAAATTACGCCGGTGTTCAGGTAGAAATACCCATTGGCGATTTGAGTCAGCGCCAGGCGGAAGTGCGAGCGCGGGTTGATGTTCAGAACCAAGGCATTCGTCTTGCTGAGGCAAAACAGTCACTAGAACGTAATGTGGGTAATGCGGTACGCGATATTGGTACGCGCTGGCGTCAATATGAGATTGCACAGCGTGCCAGGGATCTATCTCTGCGCAAGCTGGAGATTGAACGTGAAAAATTGACGGTGGGCCGCTCCAGTAACTTTCAAGTCTTGAGCTTTGAAACCGATTTGCGTAATGCAGAGAATGTTCGTCTCAATGCGTTGATCACTTACTTAAATGCACAAGCGGAGTTGGACGAAACATTGGGTACTACGTTAGGGAGTTGGGATATTGCACTTAACGACTAAGATCAGGGGACTTGCCCGTTTCAGATATAAGACTCGTTGGCTCGTGACACTTGCTATTGCATTAGTCATTGGGGCTACCATTGCTTATGTTTTCCTTTCTTCTTCAACTGATACATCATCACCGCAACGGTGGGTGCATGTTGAACCTCAACGACTCGAAAATCGTCTTGGGTTAGTTGGCCGTATTCAGGCTGCAACCCGTTTGACGATTGCCGCGCCATTTGATGGCGTTATTGCTGAAGTGATGGTAACTGAAGGCCAGCGCGTTAAGCGTGGGCAATCCCTGTTGAGCCTTGATACGACACAGTTAGACATTCAGTTGCGGCAGGCGCTTGCGGAACTGTTGAAAGCCCAAAAAACCGTACAAGATTTGGTGGGGTGGGAGAACAGCCAGGATGTTGCTAGGGTACGTAGAGCTTTAACGAATGCTCAGTTAAGTTTGAGCGATACCGAACGTAAGCTAACCGATACCCGGGCTTTGTTCGAGCGTGGCATTGTTCCCCGTATGGAGGTTGATACCCTGGAGCAGCAGGTCAGAGTTCAACAGCTCGATCTTGCCGCCGCTAAGGCGGAACTGAGTGTTGCTCTCGATAAAGGTACAGGGGAGAATCGACAGATTGCTGATATGGAATTAGCTAATGCTCAATCGCGTTATCAGGCGCTTCAGGCCCAGCAAGCCCAACGTGAATTGGTTTCTCCTTTTGATGGCATTGTTATTCGCCCACAGGTATCGGAATCAGATAAGGAGTTATTTATTCAAAAGGGGACACGTGTTACTCAGGGAACTCCTCTGTTAGGGGTAATCAATTTGGAGCAAATTCAGGCGGTAGCGCGTATTGAAGAGGCTGACCTTTATCAGGTGTATGAAGGAATGCCGGTTGAGATCACTGGTGATGGTTTTGCCGGGCTATCTCTACAAGGGCAAATTAAGACAATTGGTGTACAAGGGAGTTCAAAGGAGATGCAGGGCGCGGGTGTAACCTATGATCTATTAGTGGCGATTGATCCTCTTACTCCCGAACAGCGGCAGCGTATCCGGCTGAGTATGAGTGCGAAACTGGCTATTGTCACCTATCTCAATGAACGTGGATTGGCCTTGCCAGCCGAGGCATTACATACCGGCCCTGATGGACGAACTTTCGTCACTTATCGCCGTGAATTAAACGCACAAACCCAGCAGATTGTCGTGACACCGGGGCATGCCGTTCCTCAAGGTGTGGAGGTGATCGGGTTGGAGGCAGGCTATGTTGAAGTCCCTGCGCAGAAATAACGGATTTAACCTCATTGATCAGATAATCTAATTTGGGTGCAATATCTCATTGTGAAAGTTCATATATTGGAAGTTCATTTGTCACAATATTTAAATTTTTGAATCTGCAATTAATGGTCTTTCGTTAAGCAAAGTAAGATCTCGACCATCGCTGTCAATCAAAATATGAACATGAGGAGGGACTCTACCTATTTCAAAAAGTGCTTAGATCTTACTGATGGCGCACTATTTAAATAAATTCTGTAAAAAAGTGGTCTATATTATAGAGACATAAAGTGGAAATTCACTTTATGAAATTGAGCATATATTGTACGTAAAAATAAATTATAGAAAAGAAAGTTGTATTAAAGTGCAGTAAGCCATTCTAAACAACATAAAGGAGAGTATCTAACATGTTAGTACGTAAATCGTTGTTGGCCCTGTTTGCAACTACTTCCCTAACTGCCGCGGGTATCGCTTATGCAGGTCCGCCTGTAACAGTTACATTTAAGCATCTTGGTGCGTCTGGTAGCGAGAATGCTGTTTATACCATCATTACTAATAATGAATCCGGTACCTATGTCAATGCAACACCTAAACCTAGTGCAAGCGTAGGGCCAGGAGGAGTCGATAGTTATCAGGTTCAAAGCCCGCTTTCACCTGACGTAAACTATGCAATGGTGCGATATAAGATAGGGTTTAAAACCTGCGAATTTATGACCACTTTTGTGAACGGATATGTTAATGGCGTTAAAATTCCAAAATGGAATAAAGGAGCAACGCCGAGTGGAGGTGCTGTTTGTAATGCAACCATCACTTCTACTAATATTGCGACCTATGCATGGTCAGTTGAATTTACTATGAAGTAGTGAACAGCGAGTCAGATTGCTCTATACCCGTCATCTTTCAAGTTGCCTCTTTGTTGGCTGCACTCACTCACCCCGGTCACATAGTTACCTATGCTCCCGGGGATTCGCTCCCTTGCCGTCGCGATGCATCTTGAAATCTATAAGGTATATACCCGTCATCTTTCAAGTTGCTTCTTTGTTGTCTGCACTCACTCACCCCGGTCACATCGTTATCTATGCTCCCGGGGATTCGCTCCCTTGCCGCCGCGATGCATCTTGAAATCCATAGGGTATATAACTATGTGAATTTTAGATTATCTGTCCGTTATATTTTTTATCTTGAATTTTATGTTTATAATATAATTACTAACCACTACTATTAGGTGGGTTTTTTCTTTACTGTATGTTTAGTATAAATAACACAATATATGCGTTATGTTAGCACTAGGTTAAAAATAAAAAAACATACGGTAATTTAATTTGTTATTATAAATTAATGTTGAGTGTTTATTTTTTTTGGTTTTTATTTTCTTTGGTCTTTTATTGACGCACTATTGGTTCTACACTATTTTTAAAGTTGGAAAGTGTTTTAATTTTTTATAAGTTTATGGATTATGATAGTTGAATATGGATGTTCAGTAAATTAGTTGAATTTTTCGGTATAATATGAATTTAATCTTATAAGGAATAATATATTATGATTGATCAAAACAATTCTAATAATATAGTTACCCCTAATGTATCGATTTCTGATGTAACTGTGTCCTCCATTCAAATTGCTCCGGAAATAGCCAGAGACAATGTTCATGTAATCATTGTTGATGATAAAGGGACTTCACGGGATTTTCTTCTAGATAACTCTGATGGTGGTTATCAAGGGAGTGGTAGTTTAATAGCTTTGATTCTTGCACACCTTAATTCGAAAAAAGTTACTATTAGAACTACCGGGTATGAATATAATAAACATGGATATATCAACGGTGTATTAATTAAGGAGGATAAGGGAACAGGAGGCGGTACAGGAGGTGGTACAGGCGGTGGTACGGGGGGTGGTACAGGCGGCGGTACAGGAGGTGGTGCGGGAGGTAGTACAGGAGGCGGTGCAAAGGGTAGTGCAGGAGGCGGAACCGGGGGATAATAAGGACGGTAGAAATTAGGAATGATAGGAGTGAGAATTCTTATAGAAAATATTATTCGCTATTATTTACGTTAAAGGTATTAAAAGCCTATCCTATTATGTTATTTGCCATTTTAAATTTAGGTAGTGTCCAAGCTTTTTGCAAAATAACGTTTATTAGGGTAAATAGTGAATTGGAATTAATTATAAATAAAAACCCTGATGTTTAGTCTTCAGGGTTTTTACTTTTTAATAACTGAACATACACTAAATTTTAGGAACAGTATTTTAACATTTCTGATCGTATTTTTTAGTGTTTTTTATCTGTTTGTTGGCAGTAAAAATAATCCTGCTGATTGAATAAAGAGTACTGTATATTATAGTTATGATTTGTATGAAAATATTTTTGTTTTTTAATTATATTAATCAGTTTATTTATCGTGGACTAATATAATTGAATGGATTTTATTGTCATCGAATAAAGTTATTGTCCGAAATCACTTATGCTGGTGTATGTGGTAATTGTTCTAGAAGACTTATGGGAATTTGTTCTTCATTTTTAGTGAACAAAACGAGGCTAGCCAATAGTTATCTGGAAAATTCTTATTTGGTTTTTTAATCTATACCCTATGGATTTCAAGATGTATCGCGACGGCAAGGGAGTGAATCCCCGGGAGCATAGCAAACGATGTGACCGGGGTGAGCGAGTGCAGCCAACAAAGAGGCAACTTGAAAGATAACGGGTATATTAGGATGTTAGCGAATTAAAATAGTATAAGCGTTAAATGGTCAATAAAATATTGACCATTAGGGAATACCATCAATAAGGTTATTAGGAACTCGGTTATTGCTTATGATCTAAGAAGTACTTTAATTCAGGTAGATTACCATTTTCTCTAAATCTAGCAGGCGTGGTATCAAAGTGTTTTTTGAAGATCCGGGTAAATGTTGCCTGAGAACTGAAACCATACTGTAAGGCGATATCAAGGATTGGTAGGTTTTCTTCACGCAGAGATCTTGCTGCTTCGTGTAAACGCCGCTTACGAACATATTCACCCAAGGTATAGCCTTTCACTTCTTTAAACACTCTTTGTAGATGCCACTTTGAATAACCGCTTCTGTCAGCAATGGTCGCTATTTTTATACCTTCGTTACGTTGGAGCTGAGTTTCGAGCCATCTGACAATATCATTTACGACACTTTCTGACATTTTCACCTCCCACTGATGGTGGGCTAGTTGCTAAAATATTAGATTTCGTTAGTTATTTTCATAAAGATAATAACGGTAGTTATTAATGAGTGTATTTTAAAATAAATCCGGGATATCTATAGGCAAAAAATGCTATTTATAATTGATAATTATTATCATTTATGCAAATTTCCTTTGTTTTAATAATAAGTAGCATCAAATGATCTTCACTAATTTACTTAAAACAGTATCATCGTTCGTCATTTAATTTAATGGAGGTTGTAATGCAATCGGACTTGGCTTTTTTAACTAAAAAGTTGGCATTTTTTGTTTTTTATGCTCTGATTTTAGCCACGGTTATAGGTTTACTCTTTATTGATGTTATCTATTTGCAGAATGCAGTGAAGGAGAACTCATTAACTGAAATTGCTCAGGAGAGTATACTGTTTGTTATTTCTGCTGTATTTCTGCTGGAAGCAAAAAAGAATAGTCAATTACGTCCTGCATTAGTTTTGATATCAGGTTTTTTTGCTTGTTTATTGATAAGAGAGCTGGATGCTATATTTGATGAAATATTTCATGGTGCCTGGGCGTGGATTGCTATTCCGTTAGCACTAATTTGTATTTTTTACTCTGCTTATAACGGTAGGGATACGTTGGTTGGGCTTGTTCATTTTACGCGCCATCAAAGTTACAGCATGATGGTTGCAGGTATTTTGTGTGTACTCGTTTTTTCCCGTTTGTTTGGTATGGGAGAATTATGGAAAGGTTTGATGCTCGAACATTTTGATCGAACAGCAAAAAATATGGTTGAGGAAGGGTGCGAACTTCTGGGTTATTGCTTGTGTTTGATTTCAACTTTTTGGTATTTGCCTGATGCAATAAAATTTCGTAAGTAAAGAGTAAGACAGGCAAGCGATTGAAATAATTTGCCTGTCAAATTTACTGTTACTGCCTCAAATAAATCTGAGGTTGTTGAGTCTCAGGATGGCGGGTAATGCCAAGATCTGCTTGATACCATTTTCTCAGAGTATGATCATTCAGTACTTCTTCTGGTGTACCCGCAGCGACTAACTTCCCTTTATGTAATAGAAAGATTTTATCTGCATAGAGAGCAGCAAGATTTAAATCATGTAGAACACAGCACATAGCCATAGGTTGCTCCCGTGTCAGTCGGTAAAGCAGACGCAAAGTGTGTTGCTGATGGTAGAGATCCAAGGCTGATGTGGGTTCGTCAAGAAACAAACAGCATTCTATTGGGGTTGGATGCCAAAGTTGGGCAAGGACACGAGCGAGTTGTACTCTTTGCTGCTCACCACCGGAGAGTTGCCGGTAGTCGCGGTGACGTAACGCTTGGCAATCCGTTTGTTCAATAACGGTATCAATGGCTGTCTGTTTGTGATGAATACCATGAGGAGAGCGCCCCATAGCGACCACTTCTTCCACACTGAAAGGGAAGGAGAGTGAGCTATGTTGACGCATGACGGCACGAGTGCGGGCTAATTGTTCAGCTGGCCATTGCTCAATAGGTATTCCATGTAAATAACATTGTCCATGCTCAGGTTTTATATATCCCGTTAATAGCCGCAATAATGTGGATTTCCCCGCGCCATTTGGCCCAATGATGGCGACAATCTCGCCTTTATTTACCGAGAGCGAAACATTATCAATAATTTTTTGGTTGCCAATTGAATAGCTTAAATTCTGCGCTTGCAGAGAAATATTATTTTTTATGGCATCCATTATGTGCGGCTCCCCGGTTGTTTGAGTATCAACCATAGAAAATATGGACCGCCGATTAAACCAGTAATTAGGCCAACGGGTATTTCTGCTGGTGAAACTAATGTTCTTGCCAGTGTATCTGCGGTAAGCAGAAGAGAAGCTCCGCCTAAAGCAGCACCGGGAAGTAGCCAATTATGATCACCACCAAATCGCATTCTGATCAGATGTGGGACAACTAGCCCAACAAATCCAATAACACCACTTAATGCAACAGCGCTGCCAATCAGCAGGGCGCTGAGTAGTAATAACTGGAATTTAGTGCGTTGGACATTTATACCAAGATAGTGGGCCTCTTCATCTCCTAATTGCAGTAGATTCAGTTTACGGGCCTGGATGAACGTTAGGATAATAGCGGGAATAATTAAAGAAGCTGTAATAGCCAACGTCGGCCACTCTACCTGGCTAAGTGAACCCATCATCCATAAGGAGAATTGTCGTAGCTGTTGATCGTCACTGATATAGCTCAGGACACCAATAGCAGACATACAAAGGGCATTGATAGCAATCCCGGCGAGTAATAAGCGGGCCAAATTTCCGTAGTTATATTTATTGAGTGAAAAAATCAGTAATGAAATTAACAGGCTGCCAATAAAAGCGGCGATAATATGTCCGTACACAGCAATGACAGATGGCAAGCTAACGGGCAGAACAATTGCCATTGCCACCATCAATGCGGCTCCACTGCTGATACCTAGCAGGCCAGGATCAGCGAGTGGATTGCGAAATAACCCTTGCATTACAGCCCCGGAAGTTGCTAAAGCACAGCCAACCAGTATGGCTAATAGCACTCTTGGTAATCTGATATTCAGCCAGATTTGCCACTGGGGTTCACTGATGGAAGATTCCCATAATGTCTTGAAAGATAATGATAATGCGCCAAGATTAGCAGAACCAATAGCCAACCCGGACAGTAACAAACAAAGAAACGCCAAGCCCAAACCCGGAGACTTCATACGGCTCATTGAGTCTTCTCCGCCGCCTGTCTGAGTTGTTTCATCACTGAGGGGGTTTCGAGGCCAAAACCGAGTAGCCCCATATCATCTACAATTAAAACCCGTTGTTTTTGGCCGGCAGGGGTGTGTTTCAATCCGGGTAATTGCCAGATTTTATCCAAACCGCCCATTGATTTAATACCATCCTCCGTCACCAATAACAGATCGGGTGCGCTGGCAATAACACCTTCCTGGGAAAGTGGGCGGTAATTGTTGAAACCTTGCATGGCATTAGTGGCACCAACAGCGCGAATCATTTTGTCCGCTGCGGTTTTTTGGCCGGCAGCCATTGGCATGATACCGCCGTGACTCATCACAAACAGAATACGGGTCGGCAAGGTGGTGGTTGGTATTTCTGCCAGTGCTTTTTGATATTGTTGAATCAGTTGTGCACCACGTTCAGTCTGATTGACCGCCTTAGCGACGGTCTTAATTTTTTCAGGAACGGCTTCTAACGCTGCTTTTCCGGTTATCTGAATTACTTCCACACCAGAATCCTGGAGCTGCTTAAGTGCCAGTGAAGGTTTTGCCAACTCACTGGTTAGCACCAGTGTCGGATTCATAGAGAGAATACCTTCAGGGTTAAGCATTCTCATATAGCCGACATCGGGTAAGGTAAGCAATTCGGTTGGTTTCTGGCTGGTGCTGTCTCTGGCGACAACTTTATCACCTTCACCAAGTGCAAAAACAATTTCAGATACATCGCCACCGATAGTGACGATCCGTTCAGTGGAAAAAGCACTGAACGATACCGCAAGGACAAATGTCAGAAGCCATTGTTTCATGCTACACGCTCTTCCTGTATTGATTGCAGTTTTGGCAGAGCAGCCACTTGCTCACGCCACTGAGTTTGTTCAGGAGTGCCTTCTGTACGCTGACCAAACAGTTGAGCAATCTGATCGCCATTAGCATCAAATAGCTCAAGGCTGGTGACAAAACCATCCTCTGTTGGTTTGCGGGTTACCCAGCTTTCAGCAATAGCACTCTCTATTAAATGTAGTGTGAAATTGCGGTTAAAGATATTAATCCATTTCTGATCTGAGTTTTCTTCCTGATGGGGCATCAGGCGTTCCAGCTTTCCGGTGAAAATTTGTACGCAACCATGATTGCTGACGAAGATCATGATTTCATTCTGATCGTTATAAGCGGTGTTGATAAGTTCATTCAGTGCGGAATTTTCCACCTTGTAAGCCAGATCATCATGTACCGCGTTGAAAACCTGTTGACGGCTCAGATTATGGTTTTTAAGTAACGTGAAGAATTGATGAACGTTAGTCATTGCTCGCCATTCTTCATCAAGCTGTGCTTTCAGTTCATTTGTTAGAGTTGAATAGGTGATTTCTTCTATAGGTTTGATGACCAGTGTGGGGTTGTTTTCTGTCTGATATTTTTCGATCAGTGCTTCCCAGGCTGTCATATCCGTATTACCTGTTGCATAAACTTTATGCAATGCGTCACCCTGATGATCAAAAAATTGAATGCTGTGGCGCATACCATTTTTTGCGGGTTCAACCAGATAAAATACACTACTCCAGTGCCCAAAGAATATCCGCAAGTCGAGTTCACGAGGGTTCAGGACCAGCCCTGCGTGGCTGCTGAAATGGGTATTTTCATACCGGCCAATGTGTTCATGAACAGCAAAATCATTGCGGGTGATCGCTTTAATTTCACCAACAACAGCTAACTCTTCCAGTAAAGTTGGGGCGTCAACATTAAGGCGTTTGGCATCGATACCAACGCGGCTATGTAATAATTCGCCTTCACTGACATTCAGATAGGCTGCCAGATCACGGGCATATTTGGCTTTGTTATCAGATTTGGCTTGTAGATAACGTTCATAAAGTGAAGAATTCACAATTTAACTCCTTGAAATACATTTATTTAATTACCACTGGTAACTGACGAACAGTTTGGCATTGCGACCATCCTGCGGTGTTCCCTGTGGTGAGTAGTATTCTTTATCAAAAGCATTACCTAAAACTGCCGTAGTAGTCACACCTTTGAGCATTCCTTCACCTTGATAGCTGACATAGAAATCATTAACGCCATAACCTGCCTGTTGTTTAGGATCTCTACCTCTAGCATCTTTACCTTTGAAGTCAGTATGATTGGTGAATTGACCTACCCAGCCGACAGAGAAGCCGGTTTGTGCAATAGGGATTTCCAATATGCTGGTGATAGTATCTGGGCTGAGATTATCAAGAGATCCACCGCTTTTTTCATCTTTACCTTCTGTGCGGTTGTAAGCCAGTTCCCAAGAGAACAGATTGGATTCATAGTTTATGGAAGCATCCCATCCCCAGATCTTGGCGCTGGATATATTAACAGATGTTGTGTTCCTTCCTCGGTTGACTACATCTGACTTAATATAATCTTTGGCTTTAGTATCAAAGTAACTCGCTTTAAATTTCAGCTCGTCGTTATCTGCTAGTAGATCATTGAAACGTAATCCAAAACCAGACTCCCACGTTTCGTTGCTTTCTGGGCGGAGATTTGGATTAGGGGTCCAGAAGTTTCCAGGATAGTGCATGGAATCGTTATACATTTCTCCCATTGTTGGTGCACGGAAAGCTTGGGCATAAGAGGTAAACAGCATCGACCAGTCAGTTGGTGTGATACTGATAGCCCCTTTGGAAGACCATTTATCGGCGCTGACAGCCTCATCTTTAGAATTGTTTCCTTTATAGTTGTCATAGCGCGTACCCGCGACAATAGAGACTGGCAGGTCGCGCAGCGTTATCTCATCTTGTAACCAGCCGGAATAAAAGCGGATATCCGCGTCAGGAAAGCTATTTGTATTACCATCTGGGGTCTGTTTCTGTTTGTAAGTTTCACCACCGTAAGTCAATTGATGCGCCAGCGGGCTGTCTGTCCACAGGCGGGAGCGGTTTTCCAATTTTACGCCATAGGTTTTCTGTTTACGGCCTTCGAAACCCTTCTCCTTAGTACGGGCATCAATAGTGATATCGGAATAATAGAGGTCAGTTTTGGCATTTAACCAATCATATTCTGCTGGATTTAATTGGTAGCTGAATTGGGCGTCACGTTGAGTTGTCGTGCGATCAGTCCACGATTCAGGTTTATTATTTTTACTAGTAAGAGATTGCGGATTTTTAGGCTGATTAGCCTCATTACGGTAATAGCGTAATTGACTGCTTAGGGACTGGTTATCATCAATTTTCCAACTGCCTTTTGCCATCAGATTACTGATAAATTCATCATTATCGCCAACCACCCCACCACCGTGCCGGATGTTACCTGAATCACGGGTACTGAAGGCAAATAGACCATCCAGGGATTCTGATTTTGCAAAAGTTGCACCACCAAAGCCCATACTATGGTCACCCGTTGCCCCGCGGGCAAAAACGCGGAATCCGTGATCTTGACCCGCTTGCAGAAGATCTGCGGCATCGACAGTTTGATAAGCGATCACACCACCTAAGGCACCACTGCCGTAGAGTAGGGCGGAAGGGCCGCGTACAACTTCGACTTGTTTAATGAGTGCTGGGTCCAGAAACGTACCATTGATATGACCGGTATCGGTACCTTGGCGAATCCCGTCAATCAATGTCAAAACACCTTTTGGACCATAACCACGCAGACTAACATCTTGCCCATTAGCACGGTTTGTACCGGCTATATTAATGCCGGGTATTTTTTTGATGAGATCGTTAGCATTACCGGCTGTCTGACTTTGTGGTGACTTGCTATTTATCACAGTTACCATCATGGGAGCTTCGAAACTATCCCTTTCATTACCTGTTGCATAAACCGTTATCACATCACGGGATGATTTATCACTGTTGGCATCGTGCGATTTTGTTGCTGCATGAACAGCCGGAATACTACTGATAATTGCTAAGCTTAATGCTGATAGTTTGAGTGTTGATCTTGCAGATTGAGACATCAGTTGAATCTCCATAATAATATTTTATGAGTTATGGATATAGCTGGCTGCCCCGATACGCGATCTGGGTGGCTGGCTGAGTTATTATTTTATTTAGTTAGTATCAGCTTACCGGCTTTAGTTTGGCGCAATTGGTAGAATTCTCCTTGGTGGAGAATTCTGGTAATTCCTAGCTCACCTAATAGGTGTTTACTGTCAATGTAGCTAATTTCTACAATTTCAGCAGGATAGGTGTTGCATTGTTTTTTAAGTGCAATGCAAGAATGTTGGTGACATATTTTAGTCATAAAACCACTTTGCGAATACCAACTATTATCATAGTGAGAATTATTATCGTTATATAAAGAGGTGACTTCAAGTAATATTTTGGTGGTCAGGATCAACACATTAATGAAATTTAATTAATGTGTTGTCAGTTAGCCTCTTATGAATGAAAAAGGCTAACTCAGAATAAGGATTCAGAAACGGTAACTTACTGCTTCGGCGAGAATGTCAATAAGCTGTTCTGTATCTTGCCAGTTTAGACAAGGATCGGTGATCGATTGACCGTAATTTAGCGGTTGTCCCTGAATGACTTGCTGGTTGCCTTCAACCAGAAAACTTTCAGCCATCACACCGACAATAGCGGTAGAACCCTCTTGAATCTGGTGGCCCACCTCTTTTGCTATAGTCAGTTGGCGTCTATGAATTTTTTGACAATTACCATGACTGAAATCGATAACTAAATGTTCTGGCAAATTAAATTCACGTAGTTGAGTACAAGCTGTAGCAATATCTTTGGCACTGTAGTTAGGTTGTTTGCCTCCACGCATAATAACGTGGCCGTATGGGTTGCCTTCGGTTTGATAGATGGTCATCTGACCGTGCTTATCTGGCGAGAGAAATGTGTGGCAGACACCGGCTGCGCGGATTGCATCTATGGCGATACGGATGTTGCCATCCGTTCCATTTTTAAAGCCAACTGGACAGGAGAGGGCGGATGCCATTTCTCGGTGAATCTGGCTTTCTGTTGTTCTGGCTCCGATCGCGCCCCAACTGATCAGATCGGCAATATATTGGCCGGTCACCATATCCAGAAATTCGGTTGCCGTAGGTAAACCTAACTCATTGACGTCAACCAATAATTTCCGGGCCAAAGTAATCCCCCGATTTACCTGGCAAGAACCGTCGAGATAGGGATCTGAAATTAAACCTTTCCAGCCCACCACGGTGCGTGGTTTCTCAAAATAGGTGCGCATAATAATTTCCAGTCTGTGCTGGTATTTTTCACGCAATCTGTTCAGTCGCTGAGCATAATCTAAAGCAGCATCAATATCATGAATAGAGCAAGGACCGATGATTACCATAAGCCGTGGATCATTCCCGCAGAGAATATCGGCAATACGTTTCCGTGACGCCGTCACATTGTTGACGATTTTTTCGGATGCGGGAAATTGAATTGCAAGAGTTTGAGGTGTGACCAAACTATCGACACGGTGAGTCCTTAAACCATCTGTTTTGTACATATATTTTCTCAATGTTCGTTTCACATTAGCAGGCATATCTATAGATAATTGAAATTACAATAAACGAAAACGACTAAGTTAAACAAATGATATAGTTAGTCATATGATAAATTTTTTTCCATTATTCCTATTGATATATTTTTAAAACATTCGGCGGTTTAGCTTCATCATGTCGATTATTTTGGTTGAGATTTCTTCAACAGAATAATTGGTGGTGTTAAGATAATTAATCTTATTCTTACGGAATAAAGCTTCAACTTCGGAAATTTCTATTCTACATTGCCTCAATGATGCATAACGGCTATTTTCTCGACGTTCTTCTCTAATAGCTGCCAGCCGTTCAGGGCTTATAGTTAAACCGAATAACTTATGTTGAAATTGTTTTAATGTCGCAGGTAATTGTAAATTGTCCATATCATCCGCAGTAAAAGGATAATTTGCAGCCTGAATACCAAATTGCATGGCTAAATAGAGGCTAGTGGGTGTTTTCCCACAGCGGGATACGCCCAATAGGATAACCTGTGCCTGGTCAAGATTGCGTAAAGAGATACCATCATCATGTGCCAGGGCATAATCAATCGCCGCTATACGCGCATCGTACTGGCTGAGATTCTTTTCAGTCAGACCGTGAGTGCGATTAAGTTCGGGTTTGGGTTCCAACCCGGTTTCTTGCTGTAATGGAGCGACCAGTGTTTGTACAATGTCCTGACAAAATCCTTCGCTGCTGGTAATAATATTTTTCACTCCAGAAGAGATAATGGAATAGAAAACTAAAGGTCTGATACGCGTACTCTGATATATCTGATTTATTTGTTGCTTTATTTCTTCTGCGCGGGTTTCACTGGCAACAAAAGGAAGAGTATAAGAAGTTATTTTGATGGGAAATTGTGATAAGACAGCATGGCCCAATACTTCTGCGGTAATTGCCGTACCATCTGAAATAAAAAAGACAGTGCGTTCAACGCCTTCAACACTATTACGACCATTACGTTCCGCTGATGTTTCTAATCTGAATTTTGCCATGATATTTACAGTGACCTTTTATCTTTCCAATCGTTTAGTTAAATGAAACCGAGTGTCGATTTTCTGCAAAGTATACCTAAGAAAAAAATAATGTGTTGGGTTGATCGATTCACCTTTCTATGTGTGCGAAAACATTGTGTTAGTCTATACCCGTCATCTTTCAAGTTGCCTCTTTGTTGGCTGCACTCACTCACCCCGGTCACAGAGTTATCTATGCTCCCGGGGATTCGCTCCCTTGCCGTCGCGATGCATCTTGAAATCCATAAGGTCTATTTGTGACTGCTCTATGCAGTGCCAATTTTCCGATTTGTACCCAAATGCTAAAAGGATTGTTTTAATGCCCAATAATGACCTCACCCCGCGTAATGTGCTTTGGTATAACCAATTAGGTATGCATGATATTGACCGGGTTGGTGGTAAAAACGCCTCCCTGGGAGAAATGATCACTCACCTGTCAGAGTTGGGGGTTTCTGTCCCGAATGGTTTTGCCACGACAGCACAGGCATTTAATGATTTCTTGGAACAAAGTGGTGTCAATCAGCGTATTTATGACTTGCTGGATGAAACGGATGTTAATGATGTCAATCAACTGGCTAAAGCAGGTGCCCAAATTCGCCAATGGGTGATTGATACGCCATTTACGTCACAACTGGAAAAAGATATTCAGGATGCTTATCAACAGTTGTCTGAAGGAGAGCCTGAAGCCTCTTTTGCTGTACGCTCTTCGGCAACGGCTGAAGATATGCCTGATGCCTCTTTTGCCGGGCAGCAGGAAACCTTTCTAAACGTGCAAGGCATTGATGCTGTGATGGTTGCCATCAAACATGTGTTTGCTTCATTGTTTAATGATCGCGCTATTTCCTATCGTGTCCATCAGGGGTATGACCATCGGGGGGTTGCATTATCAGCGGGTATACAACGTATGGTGCGTTCTGATCTCGCCTCTTCCGGTGTGATGTTCACTATTGATACTGAATCAGGGTTTGATCAGGTTGTTTTTATTACCTCTGCTTACGGATTGGGTGAGATGGTTGTTCAGGGCGCTGTGAATCCGGATGAGTTCTATGTTCATAAATCAACCCTAAATAAGGGGAAGCCAGCAATTGTGCGACGCAATCTGGGTTCTAAAAAATTGCATATGATCTATGCTGACAATAAAGAACATGGCAAGCAGGTACGTATCGAAGATGTACCAGCATCACAACGTAATCGTTTCTCTTTAGCTGATAAAGAAGTTGAGGCATTGGCGCGTCAGGCGTTATTAATTGAAAAACATTATGGCCGACCAATGGATATTGAATGGGCTAAAGATGGTCATAATGGCAAGTTATACATTGTTCAGGCACGTCCTGAGACTGTCCGCTCAAACCAGCAGGTTATGGAGCGTTACCAACTGAATGAACAAGGTCAGGTATTGGTGGAAGGACGTGCCATAGGCCATCGTATTGGTGCGGGTCGAGTAAAAGTTATTCACAATTTGAATGAAATGGATCGCATCCAACCGGGTGATGTTTTGGTCACTGATATGACCGATCCGGATTGGGAGCCTATTATGAAAAAAGCGGCTGCGATTGTGACTAATCGCGGTGGCCGGACCTGTCACGCAGCGATTATTGCCCGTGAATTGGGCATTCCTGCGGTTGTTGGATGCGGTGATGCAACGGAACGTTTGAAAGAGAATCAGTCGGTGACAGTTTCCTGTGCGGAAGGTGATACGGGTTTTGTTTATCAGAATCAACTGAATTTTACTGTACAAAGTTCTCAGGTCGATCAGCTACCGGAGCTTGATGTAAAAATTATGCTAAACGTCGGCAATCCCGATCGTGCATTTGATTTTGCCCGTTTGCCGAATGATGGCGTAGGTCTTGCTCGTTTGGAGTTTATTATTAATCGGATGATTGGTGTGCATCCCCGTGCATTACTGGAGTTTGATCAGCAAACGCCTGAGTTGCAGCACGAGATAAAATCGCTGATGGCAGGTTATGACAATCCGGTTGAGTTCTATGTTGGGCGCTTGACGGAGGGGATTGCCACTCTGGCGGCTGCATTCTGGCCGAAACGGGTTATTGTCCGTTTGTCTGATTTTAAATCCAATGAATATGCCAATTTGGTTGGTGGTGACATTTATGAACCTGATGAAGAGAACCCTATGCTAGGTTTCCGTGGTGCAGGGCGTTATGTTTCTGACAGTTTCCGTCGCTGTTTTGCATTAGAGTGTGACGCCGTTAAACGTGTACGTAATGATATGGGGTTGACCAACGTTGAAATTATGATCCCGTTCGTTCGTACGGTAGCGCAGGCTGAAGCAGTGATTGCTGAACTGGCATCCCAAGGGTTGAAGCGCGGTGAAAATGGATTGAAAGTCATTATGATGTGCGAGATTCCGTCCAACGCAATTCTGGCAGAACAGTTCCTTGAACATTTTGATGGCTTCTCTATTGGTTCTAATGATATGACTCAACTGACGCTTGGTTTGGATCGGGATTCTGGGGTGGTATCTGAGCTATTTGATGAACGTAATGATGCGGTCAAAGCTCTGCTCTCATTGGCTATCCAGGCGGCTAAGCGTCAAAACAAGTATGTGGGAATTTGTGGTCAGGGGCCTTCAGACCATCAGGATTTTGCTCACTGGTTGATGGAAGAAGGGATTGATAGCCTGTCATTAAATCCAGATACCGTTGTAAAAACTTGGTTAGGATTAGCGAAAGTGAGTTAATTGAGAATAATACTCAATTGAAACTAAAGGCCCGTCAAAATAATGGTGGGCTTTTTAACAATTTGAGTCGTTAATTATATACCCGTTATCTTTCAAGTTGCCTCTTTGTTGGCTGCACTCTCTCACCCCGGTCACATAGTTATCTATGCTCCCGGGGATTCGTTCCCTTGCCGCCGCGATGCATCTCGAAATCCATAGGGTATAGTTCTACGGGAAAGTATAAAAATAGCGAAAAAAAAAGCCTATCATGGGCGTGATAGGCAAGGACTACACACAGCAATATAGGCGTTTCTAACAAGTAGAACCATCAAAAGGAGAAATAAACGTCTCGTTCATAGCCCACTTATATTAATTTAGTTAAATAGTTTATTCATTAAGAATTGTCCTAATTTTAGTATTATTTACGGCTAAAATGAGCCAAATTTAACGATTTTTTAACAATTTATTCACAATAATGATATTTAATAAATCAGCACCTCAAAAAAGTGAGAAGTTTTATTAAAATTATGCTTTAGCGAAAGAGCTAACACTCTTTCGCTATATAAGTCAGAATTCATTATCATAAAAATTTATTCTGAAAATTTCTGTTCCAGATATTTTTCAGTTTCGGCTAAATCATTTTCAGGTTCTGGGACTTCATTCATCCATGCGATTAATAAACGATAAGCAACGGCTAATACAACGGGGCCGATAAATAAGCCAATCATGCCAAATGAGAGTATTCCACCAATAACGCCTATTAATATCAGCGCCATAGGTAAATCTGCGCCCAGACGGATTAAAAATGGGCGAAGAAATCCATCCATTGTCGTTACGATACAGCTCCAGATCAGTAGCACGGTTCCCCAGGTTGTATCACCTGTCCAATAAAGCCAGGCAACAGCGGGAACTAAAATCAGTAATGGACCGAGCTGAGCGACACAACAGACAAACATGAGTACTGTCAGCAACGTAGCATAAGGAATGCCTGAAACAGCCAAGCCAAGACCACCGATAATGGCTTGAACCAATGCGGTAACTACCACGCCGAGCGCGACGGCACGGATGGATTGTGCTGCCAACAGGATGGCGGCATCTCCGCGTTTATTTGCCAGGCGAATGGCAAAATGGCGAATACTCATCGTCACCTGTTCGCCTTTTAGATATAAGAGCACGCTGAATAGCACCATCAAACAGAGATGGAATACGAAACGTCCGGCATTTGCCGCCTGAGTAAAGAACCAGGTTGCTGCTTCTCCAACATAAGGCTGGACTTTAGCTATCAGAACATTGCCACCGTCAGTAATAAGTGAGTTCCAGCCGCTGTAAAGTTTATCGCCAACCAGAGGAATACTATTTAGCCAGGTCATTGTCGGTATCTGAAAATGAGAGGGGGATTTAGCCCACTGGATTAATGGCGTGCTGTTTTCCAATAAACTGCTGACCAGTAATGCGATAGGGATCACAAATAATAGAATTAGCAGTAGCGTCATGATGGAGACCGCAATCCAGCGTTTACCCCATAAACTGTTCTGTAGTTTTTCTAATAATGGCCAAGTGGCGATAACAACCATACCGGCCCAGACAAAACCGAAGATAAAGGGCTTTATCACCCAAAAGCTGGTAACAATTAACAGTGACAGGAAAATTAAAGTAAATAATAGTTTTGGCAGGTCATAATACGGTTGAGATTTGTCCATAAGTTAATTTCTCTCAGGGAGTTAGTGGCGCTAAAGATAATGAATAAATAGGATGTTATCTATACCTGTTATCTTTCAAGTTGCCTCTTTGTTGGCTGCACTCGCTCACCCCGGTCACATAGTTTGCTATGCTCCCGGGGATTCACTCCCTTGCCGTCGCGATGCATCTTGAAATCCATAGGGTATATAGGTTACTCAAAATAGGTGAATATTATGATAAGGTAAACGCTTGCCTTATCAGACAAATCAGTTAACGGCAGTAAATGGTTACGGCTGATTAAGGCATTGATTCAAAGATAGTATAAATATAGTCATGTGGACACTCATTTTAAAAGGGTCAAAACGATAATGATCCCACGCATATCACAAGCACCGCACGTCAGTGAGGTCGCACAGAAGTTCTTGGATACATTAAAGGAACAAGGATTTACCGGAGATGTTGCAAGCAGTTATGCCGATCGCCTGACAATGGCGACAGATAACAGTATCTATCAACTCTTACCACAGGCTGTCGTTTTCCCTCGATCCAGTGCGGATGTGGTTTTACTGGCTCGTGTCGCAGGTGAAAAAGAATATCAGACTTTGACATTTACTCCACGCGGTGGTGGTACAGGCACAAACGGCCAGGCGCTTAATGACGGCATTGTGGTGGATATGTCCCGTTATATGAATCGTATCCTTGAGATTAACCCGGAGCAAGGTTGGGTCAGAGTTGAAGCGGGGGTGATTAAAGACCAACTGAACCAATATTTGCGTCTATATGGTTATTTCTTTTCACCGGAGCTTTCAACCAGTAACCGTGCAACATTGGGCGGCATGATTAATACTGACGCATCCGGTCAGGGCTCATTAGTCTATGGTAAAACTTCTGATCATGTTCTTAGCTTACGGGCAGTTCTATTAGGGGGGGAATTACTTGACACCCGCGCGATGGATATAGTCCAGGCGGAATCGATTGCGCAAGAGGATTCTGTTACCGGTCGCATTTATAACACGGTGCTTAGTCGTTGTCGTGAACAACGTGAACTTATCGTTGAAAAATTCCCCAAACTTAATCGCTTTTTGACTGGTTATGATTTGCGCCATGTTTTCAGTGATGATATGCGGAAATTTGACTTGGGTCGTATCTTAGCCGGTTCAGAAGGAACGCTAGCTTTTATTACCGAAGCGGTTTTGGATATTACCCCGCTGCCAAAAGTCAGGCGATTGGTAAATGTGAAATATGATTCATTTGATTCTGCACTGCGTAATGCGCCTTTTATGGTGGAGGCAAAGGCGTTATCGGTTGAGACCGTGGATTCCAAAGTGCTGAATTTGGCGCGTGAGGATATTGTCTGGTACTCAGTTAAGGAATTGATAACGGATATTCCTAACAAAGATATGCTGGGGTTGAATATTGTTGAATTCAGTGGCGATGATCAACCTTTGATAGATCGGCAAGTAGAAACACTTTGTCAGCGCCTTGATGAACTGATGGATGGCAAGCAAGCTGGGATTATTGGTTATCAAATTTGCCGAGAGTTAGCTGATATTGAGCGTATTTATGCAATGCGCAAGAAAGCAGTTGGCTTGTTGGGTAACAGTAAAGGTGTGGCGAAACCCATTCCTTTTGTAGAAGATACGTGTGTGCCGCCACAGTATCTCGCTGATTATATTGCGGAATTCCGGCAGCTATTGGATAGCCATCATCTCAATTACGGTATGTTTGGTCATGTGGATGCGGGGGTGCTGCATGTTCGACCGGCGCTGGATATGTGCGATCCTCAGCAAGAGATACTGATGAAACAGATTTCTGATGAAATTGTCAGTCTCACCGCACGTTATGGTGGTTTGTTGTGGGGAGAGCATGGTAAAGGATTTCGTGCTGAATACAGCCCGGCATTTTTCGGTCGCATCTTGTATGAAGAATTACGCCGAATTAAGGCTGCCTTTGACCCGGATAACCGTTTGAATCCGGGTAAAATTTGTCCGCCGATGGGGGTTGATGCCCCTATGATGAAAGTTGATGCTGTTAAGCGAGGAACGTATGACCGGACAATTCCGATAAATGTCAGGAATACATTTCGTGGCGCTATAGAGTGTAATGGGAATGGGCTCTGTTTTAATTTCGATGTAAAAAGCCCGATGTGTCCATCAATGAAAGTGAGTCAGCAACGTATCCATTCACCGAAAGGACGTGCGACATTGGTGCGTGAATGGCTGCGTCTTTTAACTGAGCAGGGGGTGGATCCGACGCTGCTGAAACAGGGATTAGAACAAAAACGACCAAGTTTGCGTGGATTGATTGAGAAGACTCACAATAGTTGGCAGGCATGGCGTGGGGAGTATGACTTTTCTCACGAAGTGAAAGAAGCAATGTCGGGTTGTCTGGCATGCAAAGCTTGCTCAACACAGTGCCCGATTAAAATTGATGTTCCGTCATTTCGTGCACGTTTTCTTGAGTTATATCACGGTCGCTATTTTCGCCCTTTACGTGATCATATCGTGGCGAATGCGGAAAGCAGCACGCCATTAATGGCTAAGATCCCTCGGGTCTTTAATTTCTTCCTGAAACAACCGTGGATACAAGAATTGAGTCGCCGGACTATCGGCATGGTGGATTTACCCTTGTTATCCAGCCCGACGCTGCCCAAACAACTGGCGGGTCATTATGCGCTTTCGACCACACTGGAACAGCTTGAAAAAATGGAACAGGCCCATCGTGACGAACACGTGTTGATCGTTCAGGACCCGTTCACTAGCTATTACGATGCTAAAGTTGTGGCTGATTTTGCCTATTTGGTAGAAAAGTTGGGATATAAACCCGTATTGCTGCCATTTTCTCCAAACGGTAAAGCACAACATATCAAAGGCTTCTTATCTCGTTTTGCTAAAACGGCCAAAAAGACGTCAGATTTTCTGAATCGGGTTGCTGAGTTGGGTATTCCAATGGTTGGTGTCGATCCAGCGCTGGTGCTGTGCTACCGGGACGAATATAAAGAAATTTTGGGAGAACAGCGTGGGAAGTTTGAGGTTCAGCTTGTACATGAATGGTTGATTAATACCTTACCAGAGAAAAGTGACCATGAAGAAAAATCCGGTGATAAATGGTATCTATTTGGACATTGTACTGAAGTGACTATGCTACCGGGCAGTAGTCAACAATGGGGAAAAATTTTCCATCGGTTGGGTAGCAAGCTGGATAATATCAGTGTAGGCTGCTGTGGCATGGCTGGAACCTATGGTCATGAAAATAAAAACATAGAACACTCTATTGGTATCTATAAGTTATCCTGGCAACCTGCCTTGCGGAAATTACCATTGGAGCGTTGTTTAAGCTCCGGTTATTCCTGCCGCAGTCAGGTTAAGCGGATAGAAGGGCAAGTACTTAAGCATCCGTTGCAAGCTTTATTGGAGATAATCCCATGATTTGGAAACGTGATATTGGACTGGATAGCCTAAATCAAGTAAATAGCCAATGTATGATGGGCCATCTGGGCATAAAAATCACGCATATCGGTGATGACTATATCGAAGGCACAATGCCGGTTGATCATCGGACCCGTCAGCCATTTGGTTTATTGCATGGCGGGGCATCTGTTGTGCTGGCAGAATCACTCGGTTCTTTAGCTGGGTATCTCTGTTCCGAAGGTGAGAAAAAAGTTGTTGGGCTGGAAATCAATGCTAACCATATTAGGTCGGTTCGTAGTGGTGAAGTGAAAGGCGTATGTAAACCTCTTCATATTGGCCGCAATCACCAAGTGTGGCGAATCGATATTTTTGATGAGCGGCAACATTTGTGCTGTACCTCTCGGTTAACCACATCAGTTTTGCCTGGATCATATACAGGCTCTTAAGCAGTAACTGTATATTTTAGATAGAAAAAAGGCTTCATTTATGATCTGATAATCGTCGCCAAACTAATACCAAAACCACGGATGAAGCCTGTG